>NZ_JAAKGN010000040.1:0-31837 GCF_011039295.1 Modestobacter sp. KNN46-3
CCAGCGCGCGGACGTCGAGTCCGTGCAGTAGTGCGGCGGCGACGACGCGGCGGCCGATGCTGCCGGTCGCTCCGACGACGAGCACGGAGCTGGGTTGATCGGTCATCTGTCTGCTCCTCCTGGTCTTGATGCGGTGTGCTGCCTGGTGCTGCGGACGGGCTCGACAGGTCCGTACTGCGCTGCCGCCCGATCGCGCCGCCTGGCCTGCGATTCTCAGTGAGGCGCGACGGCCCCTGCGCCCTCGGGTGCGGCGAGCCGCCAGGGGCGGACGACGAGTGCGAGGACGACGAGCGCCGAGGTCAGGCCCGCCACCACGACCGTGCCCATGGCGACGGCGTCGTTGCCGAGCAGCCCGACCACGGGTGAGACCACCGCCCCGATCCCGAACTGCACGGCGCCCAGCAGTGCCGCCGCTGCGCCGGCGGCCTCGCCGTGCCGGGACAACGCGAGGGCCGGCGCGTTGGGCATGGCGAGCCCGGCGGCGAAGAGCACTGCCCAGACGGGCAGGGCGACACCGAGCAGTCCCCCGGTTGCCGTGGTGGCCAGCGCCAGCAGGACAACGCCGGCCAGCGCGGCAGCTGCGGTCCCGGCGACCAGTACCTGCCCCGGCGACCAGCGGCGCAGGAGCACGGGGTTGAGCTGGGTGGCCGCGATCAGCCAGACGGCACCCACGCCGAAGAACACGCCGAACTCCTGCTCGTCGAGGCCGTACTGCCCCTGGTAGACGAACGACGACCCCGCGATGTAGCTGAACAACGCTGCCATGGTCAAGCCGGCGACGAACACCAGCCCGACATAGGTCCGGTCGCGGAACAGGGACCCGTAGGTCCGCATGGTGGTGGCCACCCCGCTGCGGCGCCGGCGCTCGGGTGGCAGGGTCTCGCGCAGCGCGAACCAGCCGCCGATGACCAACAGGAGCCCGTACACCGCGAGGACGACGAAGAGCCCCCGCCAGGTCGTGAAACGGAGGACCTCGCCACCGATGGTGGGCGCCAGCACGGGCGCTGCGCCGATCACAAGGAAGAGGCGGGACAACATCGTCGCGGCCGCACGTCCGTCGAAGAGGTCACGGACGACAGCCAGGGCGATGACCGCGCCAGCTGCCGCCCCCACGCCCTGCAGCACGCGCAGAGCTCCGAGAACGGCGATGTTCGGCGCAATGAGGATCAGCAGTGAGGCGACCACGTGGAGCGCGGTGCCGGCCAGCAACGGCCGGCGACGTCCGATGGCGTCGGACAGCGGACCGAGCACGAGTTGGCCGAGAGCCAGGCCGATGAGCGTCCCGGTCAGCGTCAGCTGGACCGCGGACGCGGTGGTGCCGAGATCTGCGGCGATGGTCGGCAGCGCCGGCAGGTACATGTCGATGGTCAGTGGACCGACTGCGACGAAGGCCCCGAGGGTCAGTGCGGTCCGTGCGACGCCGGGGCGCCGTTCGTCGCTGCCGGGAAGTCCGGCGGGGGGTGTGTGGAGGGCGGTGCCGTCTCGCAGGGTGGTCACGTCGTTCTCTCTCAGATGATGGGCTTCGACCTGCCGTTGCCTCAGCCGACTGCGGCCGGGTGCCCGGCCCGGCCCGCGGCGGGCCGGGCCGGGCCGGAGATCAGCGCAGGGTCGAGTTGTCGATCACGAAGCGGTACCGGACGTCGGACTTCAGCACCCGGTCGAACGCCTCGTTGATCTGCCTGGCGTCGATGACCTCGACGTCGGCGGTGATCCCGTGCTCGGCGCAGAAGTCGAGCATCTCCTGGGTCTCCCGGATGCCGCCGAAGGACGAGCCGGCGTAGGAGCGACGCTGACCGAGCAGGGCGAACACGTTCACCGACATCGGCTCGGCGGGGACACCGAGGTTGACCAGGGCGCCGTCCATCGCGACCAGCGACAGGAAGGCATCGACGTCGACCTTGGCGCTGACCGTGTTGAGCACCAGGTCGAAGGTGTTGGCCAGTTCGGTGAAGGTCGCCGGGTCGCTGGTCGCGCGGTAGTCATCGGCGCCCAGCCGCAGGCCGTCGTCCTTCTTGCTCAGCGTCTGGGACAGCACGGTGACCTCCGCGCCCATGGCCTTGGCCAGCTTGACCGCCAGATGGCCCAGCCCGCCCAGGCCGACGACGGCGACCTTGGTCCCCGGGCCGGCGTTCCAGTGCCGCAGCGGCGAGTAGGTGGTGATGCCCGCGCACAGCAGCGGCGCGGCGGCGGCCGGGTCCAGACCAGCGGGGACCTTGACGACGAAGTCCTCGACCACCGGGACGTGCGTGGAGTACCCGCCCTGGGTGAGCCGGCCGTCCACGTCCACCCCACCGAAGACCAGGGTGTGGCCGTTGAGGCAGTACTGCTCCTCGCCCTTGCGGCAGTTGACGCACTCCCGGCAGGAGTTGACCATGCAACCCACGCCCACCCGGTCACCCACGGCGTGCCGGGTCACCTGCGGGCCGACCTCGGTGACGGTCCCCACGATCTCGTGGCCGGGCACCAGCGGGTTGGGCACGGGACCGAAGTCACCGCGGGCGAAGTGGATGTCGGAGTGACAGATCCCGCAGTAGTCGATCTCGATCATGACGTCCCGCGGCCCGAGATCACGCCGCTGGACGGTCATCGGAGTGAGCGGGTCGGTGGCGGACGTCGCGCCGTAGGCGTTGACGGTGAGCACGGTTCTCCAGGTGTCGTGGGACGTAGCCGCTCCGGGGTGCCGCCGCTCTTCTGGCGGGGACTTCACCTCGGAGGCGATGACCAGAGAACCCTCGAACAGCGCGGGTTGGCAGGGCCGGTCGTTCCAGGTACCGGCAGAGCCCCCCTCCCGGCTTGCGGACCGCCCAGGCATGCACGACGTGCCTGGCGTCGTCGGGTCCGGTCGCCGCGCGGTGCGGCTCAGAGGTCGCGGAACAGCTGGGCGATGTCATCGGGCATCGGCACGTCGTCCGAAGGCCGGTAGTCGGCCGGCGGTGTTCCGTCCGCGGTCGCGGCGGCGGCGTCGGCCAGCCCGAAACGGGCACGCAGCCGACCGTAGAAGTCGGTCGGGCGCAGCCGCACCAACCGCGCCCGAGTGGCGCCCGCGTGGACCGCCACCCAGTCCCCGGGCTCCAGGACGCCGCGCAGCTGGCCGTCGACGCTGACCGCCACCCGGCCGGAGCGCTCGAGCACCCGGACGCCGACCGTCTCGTCCGCGGCCAGCAGCAGACTGCGGTCGAACACCATGTGCGGAGCCACCGGGGTGAACACGAGAGCATCCAGTCGAGGCGAGACCACCGGTCCCCCGGCGGCGAAGCTGTAGGCAGTCGACCCGGTGGAGCTGGCCACGATGAGGGCATCTGCTGAGTAGGAGGCGAACAGCTTGGCGTCCAGGTAGACGCCCAGGCTGGCCTGCCGGTCGCGCGCCAGTTTCTCGAAGACCACGTCGTTCACCGCGACCTCGTCCACGGGCACGCCGTACCCCACGTCGTCCGGGTCACCGGGGCGCGGCACCGGTGGCGGCAGCGCCGGCCCTCGGCCGTAGCGGAGCAGGCCCTCGATCTCCGGTGGGATGGACAGCGGCCGACTCGCCCGCATCCGCAGCGTCAGTCGCGGCTCCACCGGTGCTGTCCCATCTACGCAGGCATCCAGCGCCCGTTCCACCTCCTCCGGTCGCACCTCGGTGAGGAAGCCGACCCGGCCCAGGTCCACGCCCAGCACCGGAGCGTCGTGCCGCGCAGCCACGCGCACCCCGCGGAGGAAGGTGCCATCGCCGCCCACGGTCACCACCAGGTCCAGCGCACCCGTGGCGTCGTCGATACCGGCGCCCATGGTCGCGAAGGCCTCCGCCGTGGAGCCGGAACCCGGGTCGGTCCACACGTCGACGTCGATGACAGCCACGTCACGGCGGCCGGCCCAGGCGCGAACCCGCTCGGCCACATCACGGGCAGCGGGACGGCCCCCGTGGACCACCAGCCCGATCCTCCGCACTGAAACCATGGCTCCTCCCCGGATGAGCAACGCGATGGCCACCTCGTGCCCCGTACCGCGCCGGCGAACACCCGGGTGGGGATAGGACCGGCTCGCCGCACGCGGGAGACCGCCAGCGTGGGCCGTCCGGTCTCAGTCGGTCGAGCCCAGGATCCGGCCGAGAGCGGCCTCGTCGGGATGACGCAGCGTCGTCCCCGTCCGCGGGACGACGACGACGGGCAGGTCGGCCTCGGACACGCCGAGCTCGTCCAGGAGGGCGCTGTCGGTGCCGGCCTCCACGTCGACGAGATCGGTCGTGAGGTCGTGCTCACGGGCCCACTCGCGCAACCGGCGGGTGTCCGGGCTGCCGGGCCGCCCGATGATGCGCAGGTCGGCGGAGAGCTCGAACCGGATGGCACGGCGGATGAGGAAGGCCCGCTGCACCAGCTCGCGCAGCTCCGTGTCCTCGGCGAGGACTCTGCGGAACTGGTCCTGCGACAGGTGGAGCACCTCGCCAGCTCGGATCACCACCGCCGTCCGGGACACGGGCTGGCTGCTGAACAGGTCCAGTTCCCCGAGGAACCGTCGTTCGCCGTGCACCCGGACGACCGGGTCGGTCCCGCCCAGCTGACCGACGACCGCCACCGCGCCGGAGAGGATGACGTGGAAGTCGTACCCGGGGTCACCGGGCCGGTAGAGGACGTCCCCGGCGACGACCTGCCGGCGAGTGCCGAAGCGTTCGAGCCGGCTGATCTGGGCGTCGGTCAGCCGCGGGTGGTCACCGCCGCGGTCCGGTGTCTCCGGCAGGTCGGCCGGGAGGTCCGGCAACGCCACGACGGCATCCCGGCCGTGCTCGTCCGAGCCCACCGGAAGGCCACCCCCCGTCGTGGAGTCGGGGGCAGCACCTGTGAACGGACCCGGGACGGCGTCCTCGTCCGCACTCGCCAGCAGTGCGGCGGCCAGTGTGTCCGCGTCGTGGGTTCCGGTGTGCCGGCGCCCGCCGATGAAGAACGTGGGAATGCCGGTGACGCCGCTGGCCTCGGCGGAGGCGACGTCCTGCCCTATCCGACGGGCATGGCTGCCGGCGCCGAGATCGCGGGCGAAGCGCGGCAGGTCCAGGCCGATCGCCGCGGCGTGGTCGAGCAGGTCGGTCGTGGACAGCTGCTCCTGGTGGGCATAGAGCCGGTCGTACATCTCCCAGAACCGCCCCTGCCCGGCGGCGGCCTCCGCAGCCTCGGCCGCCAGCTGCGCGTGCGGATGGACGTCGGTCAGTGGTGCATGCCGGAAGACGTAGCGCAACCGGTCGCCGAAGCGCGCTCGCAGTTCGTCGACCGCGCCGGTGGCGCGGCCGCAGAACGGGCACTCGAAGTCGCCGTACTCCACCAGCGTCAGCGGCGCCTCCGCCGGGCCCCTGATGTGGTCCCGGTCGGCGTCGACCGCCGGGTGGAGGAGGTCGGGCCGGGAGCCCGTACCGGGGGATCGCCGGGCGGCGAGCAGCAGCGTGCTCGTGCCTATCGCCATGGCCAGCAACGAGGCGGCCAGCACGCCGACCCGGGCCTGATCGGCGAGCTGTTCGTCGTCGAAGGCGAGGTCGACGATGAACAGCGAGATGGTGAAGCCGATGCCCGAGAGCGCGCCACCGCCGGCCAGGGTCGAGCCGGTGAGACCGGGCGCCAGGTCACCCAAGCGCAGCCGCACCGCGAGGACGGTGCCCAGCAGGATGCCGACGAGCTTGCCCAGCACGAGACCGGCGACGACGCCGAGTGTGATGGACGAGGTTGCCGCGGCACGCAGGGTGTCGCCGGACAGCGTCACACCGGCGTTGGCGAGGGCGAACAACGGCACGATCACGAAGCTGGTCCACGGCTGCCACAGCCGCTGCAGTCGCTCCCCCGGCGGCACGGAGCGTTCGATGGACAGCCGGGCGGCGTGCGCGAACTCCGGGTTCGGTGACTGCAGGTACGCCCGGGTGCGGCGAGCGGCGTCCTCAACCTCCTCCCGCCGGGCGATGTAGGCCGGCGTCACCAACGCGATCACCACGCCCAGCAACGTCGGGTGGACACCAGAGAGGTACAGGGCGACCCATGCGATGGTCCCGAGTACCAAATAGGCTGGCCCCCGCCAGACGTTGAGCCACCGCAGCCCCAGCATCAGCCCCAGCACCAGCACCGCCAGACCGAGCGGGAGCAACCGCAGGTCCTCGGTGTAGAACAACGCGATGGCGGCGAGCGCGCCGACGTCGTCGGCGATCGCCAGGGCCAGGAGGAAGACCCGCAGCTGAGGTGGGCACGCCGAGCCGACCAGGGCGAGGACGCCGAGCAGGAAGGCGGTGTCGGTCGAGATGACCACACCCCAGGCGGCCACCCCTTCCCCGCCGAGGTTGAACGCCACGTACACCAGGGCGGGGACGACCAGTCCGGCGAGGGCGGCCAGTGCCGGGACCGCAGCTCTCCGCCGGTCGGCGAGCTCCCCGATGGACAGCTCGCGCTTGACCTCCAACCCGACTACGAAGAAGAAGAAGGTCATCAGGCCGTCGTTCACCCAGTGCTGCAGGTCCAACGACAGCTCGCTGTTTCCGGCCCCGAATCGCACCGGGGTGTGCCAGAAGTCGTCGTAGCTGTCACCCCACGGCGAGTTGGCCCACAGCAGCGCGATGACCGTGGCGGCCAGCAACAGGCCCGCCCCACCGGCCTCGGTGCGCAGATGCCGACGCAACGGCGCCATCCTGGCGAGCAGACCGGTGCCGCCGGCAGTGGACCGGCTGTCAGCGACCGTCATCGAGATGCTTCTCCATCGGTTCGGGGCGGCGGTGGACCGGCGGCATCGGTCGACGCGAGGTGCGCTGGGCCGTGGGCGGACACAGGCGGTGCCCTCGACAGCGTTGCCGCATCTACAGCCAACCGCAGGACGGGGAGTGGCGCCAGGTACTGCCAAGGCACCCCAGCGCCGTCCGACCACGCGGGCACCGCCGCCCCGGTGAGCCGCGGCGGCGGGTACGGGAGGAACCGGTGTGCCCCAGTCATGACAGTGCCTCGGAGAAGTTCGTCGGTGCGTAGCTACGTCGCGAATGTGACGGGCGCACACATCGTCGACGCGGTCGACCGGACTGTCGCGCCGGCACCTCGGCGTGCAGTCGTGGTGGGTGCGTCCCTGACGGGTCTGGTGACCTCGCTGCCTCTGGCACGCGCCGGCTGGCACGTGGTGGTCCTGGAACGCGTCGGCATCCTACGGAGGAGCGGCGCAGCACCGGCCGTGGACCCGCAGGACCTGCTCCGGCTGCTCGGATCGGGGCCTCCGTCACCGTGCCGGCCCGACCTCGCGGTCGATGCGGCGGCCACGGGCGCTGGACTCCCGGTGACGTGGGAGCGCTGCACGCCGGCTGCAGGCGGCCGCCAGGTGTGGACGTCGCCGGTTCCCGCCACCGCCCACGCGTGCCCCTCGTCCTGCTCGATCTCCACGACGCGGGAGCAGTTGCGCACGTCGATGGTCGCGTGCCCGGAAGCTGACGGTCGACGGGCGCCGGACGCGGATCTACGCCGCCCACAACTGATCGGCGACGCGAGGCCCTGCCGGTACAGGTACCGGCAGGGCCTCCCTCCTGCGGTGTAGCCCGGACGCCGTCCGGGGAGGACCGAAGAGTCAGGCCGTGGTGGTACCGGTGCGACGACGCCCGCACTCCCGGCCTCTCGACGTCCCCGGTCCCCTCGCGGACCCTCACCGACAGGAGGCACCGTGCCCGCGAACATCGGCTACGCCACCTCCGACGCCAGCAGCCCGCTCGCTCCCCTGGAGTTCGACCGTTCACCGGTCGGACCCGAGGACGTGCTGATCGACATCCGCTACTGCGGCGTCTGCCACTCCGACGTCCAGCAGGCCCGCGACGAGTTCGACGGCGCGCTGGCCACCACCTTCCCCTGCATGCCCGGCCACGAGATCGTGGGCATCGTCGCCGAGACCGTGGCCAAGGACGTCCGCTTCCGGTTCGTCATCGACAACGCCACCCTGCGCCCAGCGGGCGCCTGACCGCGACGAGGCACACCCGACCGTGACCAGGCGCATCTCGCCCCGGCCCGGCCACGCTGCGACGCCGCCCGGCGCCCGCTCTCATCCGAAGGAGAACCTCATGGAGACATCACCCTCCGACGTGCTCGTCGTCGGAGCCACCGGCAGCGTCGGACGGCTGGCCGTGGAGGAGTCCCTCCGCCGCGGTCACCGGACCCGCGCCCTGGTCCGGAGCAGCCGCAGGGCCAGGGACCTGCCCGCCGACGCGCACGTCGTCGTGGGCGACCTGACCCGCGCCGAGACCCTCGCCGAGGCGGTGGACGGCGTGGACGGGGTCGTCTTCACCCACGGATCGCACGGCGGCGCACGGGACGCCGAGCTCGTCGACTACGGCGCTGTGCGCAACGTCCTGCAGGCGCTCGGCGACCGGCCGGCGCGCATCGCCCTCATGACGTCGATCGGGGTCACCCGCCACAGGCCCGCTCTCGACTGGAAACGCCGTGGTGAGCGCCTGGTACGTGCCAGCGGACGCCCGTACACGATCGTCCGCCCGGGCTGGTTCGACTACAACGACCCCGACCAGCTCAGCCTGGTCATGTTGCAGGGCGACCACCGTCAGTCGGGAACGCCGGCCGACGGTGTGATCTCCCGCCGCCAGATCGCCCAGGTGCTGGTGGACGGCCTGACCTCGCCTGCGGCGGAGCGGAAGACTCTCGAGCTCGTCGCCGAGCGCGGCCCCGCCCCGGCCGACCTCGACCCGCTGTTCGCCACCCTCCGGACCGACACCCAGGGAGAGCTGGACGCCGTCCTGGACCCGGACAACATGCCGTTGTCGCAGGAGCCCGACACGGTGCAGCAGGACCTCGCCTATCTCGGTCACCGCGCCTGAGCGTCTTCGCGAACGACAACTCCGATGGGTCAGCTCGGGAACAGCCGGCCGGGACCCGACCTCGGTGGCGGGACAACCAGCGGCGAGGAGCGAAGCGTGAACATCGACTTCGCGGGAAAGGCCGCCTTCGTCACCGGCGGCTCGAAGGGGATCGGCAAGGCCATCGCCGAGACGCTGGCCGCCTCCAGCGCCAACGTCGGCGTCATGGCCCGCGGCAAGGACGAACTCGAGGCGACGGTCGCGGAGCTGAACGCCCGAGAGGGCGGCAGGGCTCTCGCCGTCGCCGGGGACGTCTCGAGCCGCGACGAGCTGGGCGAGGCCGTCCGGCGCACGGCCCGAGAGTTCGGCGGCCTGCACCTCGCGGTCAACAACGCCGGCATCACGGGGCGAGGGGGCCTGCTCCACGAGACCGGGCCGGAGAACTGGCGCACCGTCATGGGCGTCAACCTTCACGGCCTCGCCTACGCGATGATGGCCGGGATCGTCGCCTTCCTCCTGTCCGACCTATCCAGCTGCACCACCGGGACGGACATCCTCCTCGACGGGGCCTTCCTGCTGCGGGAGTGAGGTCCCGCCGGCGGGCGGCAGGAACCGTCCGCGCCCGACGCCTTCGTGAACCCCTTCGATCGTCCGCCTCGTCCTTCGGAGACCGCTTCTACCCATGGTCGGAACCCTTCTCTTCATCGCCGTCCTCCTGTTCGTGCTGGTGGTGCTGCCGACCTACCTCTGGTGGCGCCTGGTCCGCGCGCCCACGGTGCCTGGCCGCACGCGGCGGTGGCTGACCGCCCTGACCGTCGTGGTCGTGCTCATCCCGCTGACCGCCGGGCGGCTCGATCGCGTCGTCCCCGAGGACGCTGTCACTCCCCTGTCCTGGATCGCCTACAGCGTGGTGGGCGTCCTCCTGTACCTCTTCCTCGCACTCCTCGTTCTCGAGCCGGTGCGGCTGGGTCTCCGGGGCTGGACGCGCAGGCCCATCCCGCAACCAGCGCCGGCCCCAGGAGCCGGCGTAGCCGAACGGGAACCGGAGACCGTCCCGAGCGGGGCCCGCAGCCGATCAGGCAGCGAGGACGCCCCGGCTCGGCCCGACGGGCAGAGCCACGCCCACCGCGATCGTCCGGAGAACGGCCGCGTGGTCGACCCGTCCCGGCGGCTGTTCCTGGCCCGGAGCATGGCGACCACGGCTGGTGTCGTTGCTCTCAGCACCACGGGCGCCGGCACGTACTTCGCCAACAGCGCTCCGGTCGTCCAGCGCGTGCCCATCACCTTGCGTGGACTGGATCCCGCGTTCGACGGGTTCCGGATCGTCACCTTCTCCGACGGGCATCTCTCCGAGACGTACGGTGGACGACGGTTCGAGCGGCTGGTGGAGATCGTCAACGCACAGCGGCCCGACGTCGTAGCGGTCGTGGGTGACCTGGTGGACGGCGAGGTCGACGACCTGCGCGACGACGTGGCCCCCCTCTCCGACCTGGTCAGCGAGCAGGGCGTGTACTTCGTGACGGGCAACCACGAGTACTTCGTCGACACCCGGGCGTGGCTGCGTCACCTGCCGACCCTCGGGGTGGAGGTCCTCCGCAACCAGCGCGTCCCGCTGCGCCGGGGGACGGCGACCTTCGATCTGGCGGGCATCGACGACCGCACCGCGGCCGCCTCGGGTGTTCCCGGACACGGGGCCGACCTCGACGCAGCCCTCGACGGCCGGGACGACA
Source organism: Modestobacter sp. KNN46-3 (assembly GCF_011039295.1). Taxonomy (NCBI): domain Bacteria; kingdom Bacillati; phylum Actinomycetota; class Actinomycetes; order Geodermatophilales; family Geodermatophilaceae; genus Modestobacter; species Modestobacter sp. KNN46-3. The sequence goes on from NZ_JAAKGN010000040.1 coordinate 10,510, forward strand.
ACACGCCCGTCGTGCTGCTCGCGCACCAGCCGGTGCAGGTGGCGCAGGCGGCAGCGGCCGGCGTGGACCTGCAACTGTCCGGGCACACGCACGGCGGTCAGTTGTGGCCGTTCGACTACGTGGTCAGCCTCGAGCAGCCCGTCGTGGAGGGACTGAGCCGTTACGGCGACACCCAGATCTACGTCACCCGTGGTGCCGGCTATTGGGGGCCGCCGATGCGGGTGGGGGCCCGCCCCGAGGTGACCGTCGTGGAGCTCCGGTCACCTCGCACCTGACCGGGGCAACGGCCCCGCTCGCCCGGCGCCCGGAATGTTCGCGAGAGCGCATGCACGCCAACTGGCGGCACGTGTGCCGGAGTCCGCCGCTCCGGTCAGGGGGCCGGCGCGTTGCGGTCCTCGTTCCGCTGGTGCGAGTAGCGCCGCGTCTCCACGGCGATCAGTGCTACGAGGATCGCCAGCAGCCCGGCGAGCGCGGCGAGTGGCGGCGCGTACGCCGCCAGCGGGGTCACCGCGAGCAACAGAACCGTGGTCACCACCCGGGCTCGGCTGACAGGGAGACGTAGCCGGTTGCTGAACAGCAGGTGGCCGGCGAGGTAGACGGCGAACCCGCCGAACAGCGCCACGGCGTAGAAGCCGTCCAGTCGTTCGGTCTCGTCGGCGTTGGCGATCACTCCCTCCACACCGACCGCGGCCAGGATGACGCCAGCGACGAGCACGAAGTGCCCGTAGGTGTAGCCCTCGATCGCCATCTTCGCCCGCGCTTGGCCCGGCGCTGCCGCCATCCGCTCCTCCGCAGCGACCGCGATCCCGTCGAAGTACAGCCACCACAGGCACAACACAGCAGCGATCCCGAGCACGCAGGCCAGGATCAACGGCGCCCCGACGGTCTGCTCGGCCGCCCCGACACCCATCGCGACCACCGACTCCCCGATGGCCAGAAGGACGAACAGACCATGCCGTTCGGTCCAATGGCCGGCGCTCTGCACCCGCCAGCCACCTCGCAGGGAGGTGAGGTACACCCCGCCCCAGTCGACGACCAGGGCAGCGCTGAACAACAGCGTCTGAGCCGCGCCGCCAAGCAGCACACCGGCCACAAGCAGGACCGCACCGGCGGCTGTAGGGATCCAGCTCACAGCGATCTGGCGCCGCAACGACGGGTCCCCACCGGCGGCGATCGAGTACACGGTGAGGTGCAGACAGCGCACCAACAGGAATGCGCACACGAGAACCAGTGGGCCGTGCAGACCGCCGGGGGCGTCGCGCCACGCCTCAGGAATGGTCACCGCGACGACGAAGACCGCCGCAGTCGCCACCGCCATCGCGGTACGCACCAGCCCCTCGTCGGCACGCGCATGGTTGCCCAGCCAGGTGTACCCCGTCCACGTCCACCACAGCAGGGCCAGGAGCAGCATGCCCTGCACGACGCCGAGAGCACTGTGCGTCCGGAAGATGTACCCAGTGATCTGGATCGCGGCGAAGACGTACACCAGGTCGAAGAAGAGCTCGAACGTCGTCGCGCGGTCAGTTTCGTCGGTGTGTCGGACGGCGCTCAGCATGTGCAGGCGGCCTCTGGTGTTGCGGTGCTCGACCATGATCGGGTGCCTACCCGCCCGGCCGGGAGGTACCAACAAGGCCCTGTCTGCCGGTTTACCCTGACACGGTGAACGCCCAGGCTGAGGTGCGGCAGTTCCTGGTCACGCGACGCGCCCGGTTGACTCCAGAGACGGCCGGCTTGCCTACTGCCACCGGCCGCCGCCGAGTCCCTGGGCTGCGTCGGGAAGAGCTGGCGAGTCTTGCCGGGGTCTCGGTCGACTACTACATCCGGTTGGAACGCGGAAATCTGAGCTGCGCCTCCGACGGCGTGCTTGAGGCGATCGCCCGCGCGCTCCAGCTCAATGACGTCGAACGGGCCCACCTCTTCGACCTCGCTCGCGCGGCACAGGCCCGCGCACCATGGCAGTCCCCTCGGTCGACGTTGCGGCCGGGTCTGCAGGCGATGGTGGACGCCATGACCGGCGTGCCGGCCATCGTCCGCAACCAGCGCCTGGACATCCTCGCCGGCAATCGGCTCGGTCGCGCGCTCTACTCCGAGCTGTACCGCGCCCCTGCCCGGCCCGTGAACCTGGCCCGCTTCGCCTTCCTCGAGCCGCGCGCCCACGACTTCTGGGTGGACTGGCCTGAGGCCGCGGACGCCACCGTCGGTGTCTTGCGCACCGAGGCGGCCCGGAGCAACGACCCAGGCCTCACCTCCCTGGTCGACGAGCTCTGCGCGCGCAGCGAGCAGTTCCGCGCCCGCTGGGCTGCGCATGACGTCCGTCTGCACGGGGCCGGGACGAAGCAGCTGAACCATCCGGTCGTCGGTTCCTTGGAGGTTCAGTACGAGACGCTTCAGCCGCCGATCGATCCCGGACTGACGATGCACGTCTACACCGCCCGTCCGGGGTCGGCGTCCGCCCTGGCGTTAGAGCGCCTCACCGCCTGGTCGCTGGACCAGTTGCCGGAGAAGGACTCCACCCACGATAGGAACGAGGACCTCGGCGCCTGAACCCGCCAATCACCCGTCCGGCGGATCTCAACCGCTCCTTTCTGCCCCGCCGGCGTCCGCGTCATGCAGGCCCTGCCAGGCCCTCCCTCCCCCACCCATTCCCGAATAGCCTCGAAGACGTCGCTCGGCACACGCATCCGGATCCTGGATCGAGGTTTTCCCGACGAGCCGACGCACGGCGCCCTGTCCGCCCATCGTCCGCCGTCGGGTCGGCCGTCCCCGTGTCGCGCCGATTGCCGTGGCGTCCCAGCCGCGGTACACGACGTGCACCCCTGCACATCCGCGTAGCCGGTCACCGCCGAGGAGGACAAGCATGAAGTTCGACGTCAGGTTCCCCAGCAAGGGGCTGATGCTCGCCGGCCACCTGTACGTGCCCGACACCTACGACGGCAGCCGGCTGCCTGGCATCGTCGTCTCCCACCCGTGGGGCGGCGTGAAGGAGCAGACCGCTGGCCTCTACGCCGAACGCCTGTCCCGCCAAGGCTTCGCCGCCCTCGCCTTCGACGCCGCCTACCAGGGCGAGAGCGAGGGTGAACCGCGCGGTGTGGAGGACCCCTTCCAGCGCGCAGAGGACATCAAAAGCGCGGTCTCCCACCTGGCCGCACGCGAGGACATCGACCCACAGCGGATCGGCGCACTCGGCATCTGCGCCTCCGGCGGGTACGTCCCGTTCACCGCGCAGACCGACCGGCGCATCAAGGCAGTGGCGACCGTCAGCGCCCTCGACGCCGCAGACCTGTACCTCAACGGTCTGGGGCGGACAAACGACCCGGCCGTCGCCAGCGCCATGCTCGACCAGGCCGGCGTGATGCGCACCGCTGAGGCCCGGAACGAGGGGGTCGTGTACGCGCGCACCCTGCCCGAGCGCGAGGAAGAAACCGCCGGCTTGCCCAAGCACTACCACGAGTGTTGGGAGTACTACCGCACCGCGCGAGGCTTCCACCCGCGCTCTCCCAACTGGTGGGTGCCGCGCAGCATCGAGTACTTCGCCATGTTCGACGCGTACGCGCACATCGAACGGATCTCGCCGCGTCCGCTCCTGATGATCGCCGGCACCCAGGCCGAGACGGCGTACTTCAGCGAAGAGGCGATCAAGAGGGCCGACGAGCCCAAGGAGTTGTTCTGGATCGACGGGGCCACCCACGTCGACCTGTACGACAAGGACGAGTACGTCAGCCCCGCGGTCGCCAAGCTCACCGAGTTCTTCGGCGAGCACCTGGCGGCCTGACGACGTGTGCTGCGCCGCCGCTCGGACGGCGCAGCACACGGTCCGGCGGCTGCCTCACCCGCTGTTGCTGAACCGCTGTTCCAGCCTTCGGCGGGATCGAGACCCACCCCGTGCGAGGCGGACGTCGACTGCGCCTGCCACGCGGACCGGCGCCCCACCGCACGGCAGGGACCCCTGGACGTCCCCCGTCACCGAAGGCATGCCCCGGCAGCCGAGGTGACGCCAGGGTTCCCCGTCGGAAATTGCGACCCAACACTGCGGAAAGGTGTTCATCATGCGCGGATATGTCCTGCACGGCAGAGGCGATGCCTCCTTCGGCGAGATCCAGGTGCCGCCCCTGGGCCCCTACGATGCGCTCGTACGCACCACGGCCGTGGCGACCTGCACCACGGACGTGCACATGATCAACGCCGCCCCCTATCCCAATGCGATCGGCAAGCCGCTGGGGCACGAGGGAGTCGGCGTCGTAGAGAAGGTCGGCGACCTCGTCAGGGACTTCACTCCCGGGGACCGAGTGATCCTGTCCGCCGGCGGCGCCGACTGGCGGATCCCCCAGGCACAGCGCGGGGAGGCGAAGTACTACCCGAACAACATGCCCTACTTCTCGGAGGATCCCCTGCAGGGCGGCGTCTTCGCCGAGTACGTCAGGGCTCTCGACGCCGACATGTCGATGGCACCGATCCCCGACGGGGTCAGCGACGAGCAGGCGCTCATGGTGCCGGACATGGTCGCCACAGCCTTCACCGGCGTCGAGCGCATGCAGATCGAGTTCGGCGACATCGTGGCCGTCCTCGGCGTGGGCCCGGTCGGCCTCATGGGCGTCGCCGGCGCGGCCCTCAAGGGCGCGAGTCGCATCATCGTCATCGGCTCCCGCCCCAAGACGCTGGACCTCGCCCGCCGGTACGGGGCGACCGACGTGATTGACTACAAGCAGGGTCCCGTCGTCGATCAGGTCCTGGCCCTCACCGGAGGGGTGCCCGTGGACTCGGTACTGGTCGCCTCCGGCGGCTCGGCGAGCGACCAGTTCACCACCGCTTTCCGGATCGTCAAGCCCGGCGGGCACATCGCCAACGTGTCGCTGTACTACGAGGACACGGTGACCCTGCCGATGGACGCCTTGTCATACGGCGGCATCGAGAAGTTCTTCACGGGCGTCTTCGTGCAGACCGGACGAGAGTTCTACACCCGCCTGCTGCGCCTCATCGAGCAGAACCGCCTCGACCCCACCGGCTTGATCACGCATCGCTTCGACGGATGGGACCAACTCCCGGAGGCGCTCGACCTGATGCGCAGTCGCAACCCCGACGTCATCAAGCCGATCGTGACCGTCTGAGACCTTCACACCTCGGTCGGGGCTCGTCGAGCCATCTGCCCGACGAGCCCCGCGTGGCGACTTCTCGGTCGGCTACCGGCCGAGAAGTCGCCACCTGCAGACCCGGGTTGAAGTAGGACATGCCCGCGGGACCTCGGGCCTGGCAGGGAAGCACAACGCGAGCGGAAGTCGACTCGGGCGCGCCCGAAACGTCTCCAGGGAGGTAGTGACAGGTCCTCCCGCGTGCTCAGCAAGGGTTGTGTCATGGGGACATGCGAGGAGCTGTCATCCATGGGACCAAGGACATCCGATTCGAGGACCGGCCCGACCCGGTCGTCACCGAGCCGACCGATGCCGTCATCCGCACCGTCGCCGCCTGCGTGTGCGGATCGGATCTGTGGCGCTACCGGGGCATCCAGGAGGTCCTGGAGTCGACGCCGATCGGCCACGAGTACGTCGGGATCGTCGAGCAGGTCGGTGACGCCGTCACCACCGTGAAGCCCGGCGACTTCGTCGTCGGCGGGTTCCTGCACAGCGACAACACCTGCGCGGTGTGCGCCAAGGGCATGCAGGCCAACTGTCAGCACGGCGGCGGCTTCGACGGCTGCCAGGCCGAGAAGATCCGCATCCCGGACGCTGACGGCACGCTGCTCGCCACGCCCGGACAGCCCGACGCCGACCTCATCCCCAGCCTGCTGGCGCTGTCCGACGTGATGGCTACCGGGTGGCACGCGGCGGTATCCGCCGATGTCCGGCCCGGCTCGAGCGTCGTGGTCGTCGGCGATGGCGCGGTGGGCCTCAGTGGGGTACTGGCCGCTGCCCAGCTTGGGGCAACCACCATCATCGCGATGAGCCGGCACGAGCCCCGCCAGCGGGTGGCCAGGGAGTTCGGCGCCACCCACGTCATCGCCGAGCGCGGCGACGCGGGCCTCGCGCAGGTGCGGGAACTGACCGACGGCATCGGTGCGGACGCCGTGCTGGAGTGCGTCGGCACCGAAAATGCCCGCGCCCAGGCCGTGGCCTACGCCCGCCCCGGCGGCATGATCGGCCTGGTCGGGGTCCCGCACGGCGACCTGCCCACCGACGAGCTGTTCTGGGCCAACAAGGGCATCCGCGGCGGCGTCGCGCCGGTGCGCGCATACCTGCCGCACCTCCTGGACCTGGTGCTGCGCCGGGAGATCGACCCGGGCAAGGTCTTCGACCTCACCCTGCCCCTGTCCGAGGTCGCCGAGGCCTACCTGGCCATGGACGAGCGGCGCGCCATCAAGGTGCTCCTCCAGCCTTGAGCCACGAGCGCGCCCGCTACGGTCCGCCCAGGAGTGAGGGCGCAGGCACTAACCGCCGGCATGCGGTCGTGGTCGGTGCCTCGCTGGCCGGCCTCATGACCTCCCTCGCCCTGGCGCGGGCCGGTTGGCAGGTCACCGTGCTGGAGCGCGCGGGCGCCCGCCGCTCCAGCAGCGCGGCGCTGGCGGTCGACCCGCCCGACCTCGTCCGGCTGCTCGGACAGGAGGCCTCCGCCACGGTGCTGCCACACCTCGCGCACGACGCGGCCGACGTCAGCGGAGGCCTCCCCGTGACCTGGCGGGCCCTCCACTCCGGCTTGCAGGCCGCGGCCGCCGAGCACTCCGGCATCCGGCTGCACCACCACTCCCCCGTTGTGGAGGTCGGGCAGGACGCCCGCCAGGCCTGGGCGGCCACGAACACCGGTGCGGTCCACGTGGGTGACCTCCTGGTGGGCGCGGACGGGTACCGGTCGCTGGTGCGTGCCGCGGTGGCACCGGACCGGCCGGACGCGCGGTTCGCCGGGTACGTGCTGTGGCTGGGCGTCGCCGACGAGCAGGACCTCGGCTCGGTGCGGTGGCCGACCGGCCTGGACATCCGTTCCAGCGGCGGGCACTTGCTGCTCGGTTACCCGCTGCCGGCGCCCGACGGCTTGCCGACCGTCGGGTCTCGGCGTCTTGGCTGGGCCTGGTACGACGCCAGCCGCAACGGGCTCCTCCGCCGGATCGGCGCCGTCGAGGGCAGCGTCGTGCAGCACTCGCTACGCGAGACCGACATACCGGAGGAGACCTACGCCGAGCTGGCCGCCGGGGCCCGTCAGCACTGGCCGGCGCCCTGGTCGACCGCGATCATCGACTCCATCGAACGGCGCGCGGTCACCGCCACCCCGATCAGCGAGTACCTCCCCGACCGGCTGGTGGCCGGCCGGCTGGTCCTGGTCGGGGATGCCGCGCACGTCCCGACCCCCATGACCGGCAGCGGGTTCGCAGCCTCGCTGGCCGATGCGGAGGCGCTCGGGCGTGCCACCGCTGCCACGGACGCCCACGAGGTGCCGGTCGCCCTGCTCGAGTACGAGCAGGACCGCCTGCAGCCGGCTCGGTCGCTCGTCAAGTCCGGACAGAGCTTCAGCCGGTCCTTCGCCGGCCGCTGACCAGCGGCTCGGTGTCCACGCGGTCGCCGACCGGTCGACCGACGACCGGTCCCACAGAAGAGGAGAGGGCATGCCACAGCTCGCAGGCAAGGTCGCGCTGATCACCGGAGGCAACTCCGGCATCGGCTTCGGCACGGCCAAGCGGATGGTCGAGGAAGGCGCCTTCGTCTACATCACCGGCCGGAACCAGGAGAGCCTGGACCGGTCCGCCGCCGAACTCGGCGAGAACGCCAGGGCGATCCGGGCGGACGTGACCAGCCGAGCCGCCATGGACGACGTCGTGGCGACGATCCGACGCGACCACGGACGCCTCGACATCGTCTTCGCCAACGCGGGTGCCGCCTGGTACAGCACGGTCGAAGACCTGACCGAGGAGGAGTTCGACAAGGGGTTCGGCCTGGACGGCAAGGGCACGCTGTTCACGGTGCAGGCCGCCTTGCCGCTGCTCCGCGAGGGTGCGTCGATCATCGTCAACACCTCCATCACCCAGACCATGGGCCTGCCTACCTTCGGCGTGTACGCGGCCAGCAAGTCGGCGCTGCGCAGCTTCGTCCGGACCTGGATGAACGAGCTGCGCGACCGTCGCATCCGGGTGAACGCGATCAGCCCCGGCGTCATCGAGACCGAGTCCTACGCGAAGGACATGGGCGTCGAGGGCGCGGCTGCCTATGTCGAGCGCGTCGTGGAAGAGATCCCGGTAGGCCGCATCGGCCGGCCGGAGGACATCGGCAACGCCGTCGTCTTCCTCGCCTCCGACGCTGCCGGCTTCATCAACGGCACCGAACTGACCGTCGACGGCGGCCAGACGCAGATCTACGCCGGCCACAACTGAGGAGACCCATGAGCACCAACGCCCCCACCGACGTCCTCGTCGTAGGAGCCACCGGCAGCATCGGAGAGCTGGTCGTCGCGGAGTCGATCCGCCGCGGCCACCGGACGCGGGCCCTCGTCCGGGACCGTGGCCGGACGGCATTCCTGCCGGGCGACGCACAGATCGTCGTAGGCGACCTCACCCAGGCCGACACCCTGACCGAGGCCATCGACGGGGTCCACGCGGTCGTCTTCACCCACGGCTCGCACGGCGGGGCGCGGGCTGCCGAGCTCGTCGACTACGGGGCCGTCCGCAACGTCCTGCAGGTACTCAGGGGCCGGCCGGCCCGGATCGCTCTGATGACCGCCATCGGGGTCACCAACCCCTATCCGGGCCACGACTGGAAGCGACGCAGCGAGCGCCTGGTCCGCGCCAGCGGCCTGCCCTACACGATCGTGCGGCCCGGCTGGTTCGACTACAACCAACCCGACCAGTTGGAGCTGGTGATGCTGCAGGGAGACCGCCGCCACGCCGGCACACCGGCCGACGGCGTGGTCTCCCGCCGGCAGATCGCCGAGGTGCTGGTCGCCAGCCTCTCCTCGCCAGCGGCGGAGCGGAAGACCCTGGAGCTGGTCGCCGAGCGCGGGCCCGCCCCGACCGATCTGGACCCGCTGTTCTCCGCTCTGCAGCCAGATCCGCAGGGAGCACTCGACGCGGTCCTGGACATCGACAACATGCCGTTGTCGGCCGAGCCCACCGCAGTCCGGCAGGAACTGGCCGCCTTCTCGGCACGCGGCCGCTGAACGGAACGGGGACGCCGGCCAGTCGGCCGGCGTCCCCGTTCCCTCCCGCCGTTCTGGCGCCTCCGGACGGCCGGGCACGACCGGGCGGCTGGATGGATCACGCGCTGCTCCACGCCGCGAGGCGGGCACCACCCAACCCGGTACTGACAGAGCCCCCCAGGACGGTCGCGCGGGGGTGCCACTGCTCTCAGACTCGTGTCCATGGACTACACCCGACTGGGAACATCAGGTCTCGAGGTCAGCCGCATCGCGCTCGGTTGCATGAGCTTCGGCCGGCCAGGCAACGGCTTCGACTGGGCGCTGGACGCCGAGGGGGCTGAGCCGATCTTCCGGCAGGCCGTGGAACTGGGCATCACCTTCTGGGACACCGCGAACGTCTACAGCGCAGGCACCAGCGAGGAGATCGTCGGCGAGGCGATCACCAGGTACAGCACTCGTGAGGACGTCGTCCTGGCCACCAAGCTCTTCGCGCCGATGGGCTCGGGCCCGGGCGGCAAGGGCCTGTCCCGCCGCGCCGTGTTCGAGCAGGTCGACGCCTCGCTCCGGCGTCTGGGCACCGACTACATCGACCTTTACCAGATCCACCGCTTCGACCCGAACACCCCGGTCGCTGAGACCATGGAAGCCCTGCACGACGTCGTGAAGGCCGGCAAGGTGCGCTACCTCGGCGCATCGTCTATGTGGGCCTGGCAGTTCTCGAAGATGCAGTACACCGCGGAACTGAACGGCTGGACGCCGTTCATCTCCGTGCAGGACCAGTACAACCTGGTCATGCGCGAGGAGGAGCGCGAGATGTTCCCGCTGCTGGCCGACCAGGGCGTGGGCAGCATCCCGTGGTCGCCGCTAGCCGCCGGACTCGTGGCCCGCCCCTGGGGCCAGACGAGCACCACCCGCGGCGGGATGAACCCGACCACCGACTCCGCCGGCACCCCGCTGTTCCTCGACAGCGACCAGGGCACCGTCGACGCCGTCCAGCGGATCGCTGAGGAACGCGAGGTCTCGATGGCCCAGGTCGCCATGGCCTGGGTGCTGCGGAACCCCGTCGTCTCCGCGCCGATCGTGGGTGCCACCAAGCCCCACCACCTGGCCGACGCGGTCGCCGCTCTGGACGTGGAGCTCATCGACGACGAGGTGGCCGCGCTGGAGGAGCACTACACCCCGCGCACGCCGACCTACTACGGGACGCCGTCCGGGTACTGAGCGAACGGGGGCCCGCCTGACGCGGTGGGCCCCCGACCGCGCTGGCGGAGAGCACTCCGCGGCCCATCAGCTGTCGGTCGTCCCGGCGGCACAGAGAGAAACCACATGAGCAGCGTCCTCGTCGTCATCGGGCCCGGCCAGACCGGGCAGGCCATCGCCCGGCGGGTCGGCGTGGGCAAGCACGTCGTCCTGGCGGACATGCGCCGGGAGAACGCTGACGCGGCGGCCGGGGTCCTCAGTGACGCCGGCTATGACGTCAGCGTGGCCACGGTGGACGCCTCTTCCCGCGAGGCCGTCCACGCGCTCGTCGAGACCGTCACCGGTCTGGGTGAGGTCACCGGCTTGATCCACGCGGCCGGCGTCTCCCCCTCCCAGGCGTCGCCCTCGACCATCACGAGGGTCGACCTGTACGGCACCGCCCTGGTGCTGGAGGAGTTCGGCACCGTGATCGCGCCGGACGGCGCCGGCGTCGTCATCGCCTCGCAGTCCGGCCACCGTCTGCCGCCGCTGACGGTGCAGCAGAACGAGTTGCTGGCCACCACGCCCGTGGAGGAGCTGCTCGGCCTGCCCTTCCTGCAGCCGGACCAGGTGACCGACTCGCTGCACGCCTACCAGCTGGCCAAGCGCGGCAACTCCCTGCGCGTGATGGCCGAGGCTGTGCGCTGGGGCGAGCGCGGCGCGCATCAATACGATCAGCCCCGGCATCGTCATGACCCCCCTCGCCCGGGACGAGCTCAGCGGCCCGCGCGCCGAGGGTTACCACCGCATGATCGAGGGCTCCCCCGTGGGCCGGGCGGGCACCCCAGACGAGGTGAGTTCTGTCGGCGCACTGCTGATGGGCCCCGACGGTGGGTTCATCACCGGCAGCGACTTCCTCATGGACGCCGGGGTGACCGCCTCCTACTGGTTACGGCCCGCTGGCGCCGGCCAGAGGGTGAGCAGCCGCGGGGGCGGAACGTCGTCCCCGCCCCCGCGCGTGGGCCACTGCACCAGCCGTGACCTGGCGTGACGGCCGTCGGCTGCCCGGGGGGCGGTCGGCCGCGCGGTGTGGCCGACCGCGGACGGGCATCAGCTCCGCTGGCCGTTCTCGACGTCGGTGACCTGCTCGCCCCACTCGGTCTCCGGGCCGTCCTGCCCTTCGGCCAGACCGTCCCAGATCGCCAGGTGGGTCATGAACGTCTCCGGGGAGGCGCCGTGCCAGTGCCACTCCCCCGGCGGGCACCAGACGGTCTGCCCCGGGTGGATGGTGACGACCTCCCCACCGCGGGACTGGGTCAGTCCGACGCCCTCGGTGACGTGCAGGGTCTGGCCGTTGGCGTGCCGGTGCCAGGCGGTGCGGGCACCGGGTGCGAAGTGCACGGTGTTGACCTTGCCGCGGGTCTGCGTCCCGGGTGCGATGACGTCGAAGTACACGTCCCCGGTGAACCAGTCGGCCGGTCCCTTGACCGAGGGCTGCCTGTCCAGCATCTCCACGTTCGTCTCCTCATCGGCTGCTCGCTGGTGTCCCGACCGGGGTGGCCCGACCGGGGTGGCCCGGGGGACGACGTCGGCTGGACACGGGAACACGGTGGGCCGGGACGGGACCCGGCCCACCGTGGAGTCCCCCGCGCCTGTCAGGGACGGACGAGGACCTTGAGCGCGGTGCGCTCGTCCATGGCGGTGTAACCCTCCGGGGTGGCGTCGAGGGCCACGGTGCGGTCGAACACCTTGCCGGGCTCGATGCGGCCCTCCAGCACGTCGGGCAGCAACTCCTCGATGTAGGAGCGCTGGGCGCCGGGACCGCCGGCGAGCCGGACGTTGCGGCCGAACAGGCTGCCCATCCCGATCGGCGCCTCCTCGTACTGCGGCACGCCGACCCGGCTGATGATCCCGCCGGACCGGACCGTGCCGATGGCCATCTCGTAGGCGTTCATGTACCCGACGCACTCCAGCACCGCGCGGGTGCCCTTGCCGCCGGTCAGCTCGAGCACCTTGGCGATGCCCTCCTCACCACGCTCGGCCACGACGTCGGTGGCACCGAACTCACGGCCCAGATTGGTGCGGGCCTGGTGGCGGCCCATCAGCACGATCTGCTCGGCGCCCAACCGCTTGGCGGCCAGCACCGCCAGCAGGCCGACCGCACCGTCACCGATGACCGTCACCGACGTGCCAGGGCCGACCTGGCCCATGACGGCGGCGTGGTGGCCGGTGATCAGGACGTCGGACAGGGTCAGCAGCGAGGGCAGCAGCGCCGAGTCCTCCCCGACCGGTGCCTTGACCAGCGTGCCGTCGGCCAGCGGGACCCGGACCGCCTCGGACTGCGCGGTGGAGAAGAAGCCGCCGTGCTCGCAGGACGTGGTCAGTCCCTCGCGGCAGAACTCGCAGGTGTTGTCGAAGTAGGCGAACGGGGCGATGACGAAGTCGCCACGGCTGATGAGGGAGACTTCGCTGCCGACCTCCTCGACCACACCGATGAACTCGTGGCCCATCTGCGTGCCCTGCTCGGCCGCCGGCATCGAGTGGTACGGGTGGAGGTCGCTGCCGCAGACGCACGCGCGGACCACCCGCACCAGGGCGTCGGTGGGCTGCTCCAGCTTCGGGTCGGGCAGGTTCTCCACCCGGACGTCACCGGCGCCGTACATGACTGTTGATCGCACGGGTTCGTGCCCTTCTGTCGGAACGGGGAACGGGATCGGCTGCAGCGGTCCGCAGCCGATCCCTGTCGACACAACCCGCGATCGTGTCCACGTGGGAGGGTCTGCCGTGCCAGGTACCCGCAGGGCCTCCCACCAAGCACCGCGCTGGAGTTCTCTCGGCGGGCGTTCCGGACGTGCGCACAGCCGGTCGCCGTCGTCGGCGGCGTCCCGACAGGGCCATGACAGGGCACCCAGGATGGCCGACGCGGTCCCGCTCGGCCACGGGCGAAGGGGGGCGAACTGCTGGTCAGGAGCGCTGACTTCGCGCGGCTCTGGGAGCGCTACGAGGTGGGCGGCCACACCGCTGGACGCAAGACCTTCCACCATCCGCTCGTCGGCGACACGGGCCTCGGCTTCCAGTCCATGCAGCTGGAAGGCAGCCCCGGGCACCGGCTGGTCACCTACCTCGCCGACCCGGGAACCCCCGAGCACGACAAGCTGATGCTGCTCGAGATGGCCGGGCGTGAGTCGGCGCCCCGCAGCGCTCGTGACCAGACCGGGTCCGTGGCTGGCGGGCCGACCACGGCCGACGTGTCCAGCGACCCGCGACCCATCGATCGGGGTACTGACAGGGCCTCCCTGTCGGGTGGCCGCCCCCCGTGCCCGGTGGCTGACTCGAGGAGCCGGAGTCCACCACCTGCGAGGAGGAAGACCGTGGAACACGTCCGCCTGGGTGAACTGGAGGTCAGCCGCATCGGCCTGGGAGCCATGGGGACGTCCTTCGCCTACACGGGTGCCGGCACCGACGACGACGAGTCGGTGCGGACGATCCACCGAGCGCTGGAGCTCGGCGTCACGCTGGTCACCTACTCGCCGCCGGGCCATGGCCTCCTGACCGGGGCCATCCGCTCCGAGAGCGACTTCGGGCCGGACGACGCCCGGGCGACCAACCCGCGGTTCACCGGGGAGAACGTCCAGCGCAACCTGGCGCTCGCCGACCAGGTCCAGGAAGTGGCGGCCGAGGTCGGCGCCACCCCGGCTCAGGTGGCCATCGCCTGGCTGCTCAGCAAGGGCCCCGATGTGGTGCCGATCCCCGGCACCAAGCGGGTCTCCCGGGTGGAGGAGAACACTGCTGCCGAGAAGGTGGAGCGGACCGCGGATCAACTGCGGCGGCTCGACGAGCTGCCTGCGCCAGCCGGCGGGCACCACAGCGAGGCGCAGATGGCCATGATCGACCGCTGACCTCCCAGCACGGACACCGAGGGCCGGCGTCATCGACATCGGGCCCTGACCTCATCCCGCGTAGCACCGGCACAAATCCACCCGTGCCGGGGGGCCGTCACCCGTCTCACTCACCAGAAGAAGGAGCCAACTCATGCAGTACCGCCCACTCGGCCGCACCGGCGTCCAGGTCAGCCCCCTGTGCCTCGGGGCGATGATGTTCGGCCCGTGGGGCAACGACGATCGCGCCGACTCCATCCGGATCATCCACCGCGCGCTGGACGCCGGCATCAACTTCGTCGACACCGCCGATGTGTACTCCGGTGGCGTGTCCGAGGAGATCGTCGGCGAGGCGCTGCGCGGCCGTCGTGACGACGTCGTCCTGGCCACGAAGTTCTTCATGCCGATGAGCGAGGACCCCAACCACCGCGGCGGCTCCCGGCGGTGGATCATCAGCGAGGTCGAGAACTCGCTGCGGCGGCTGGGCACCGACCACATCGACCTCTACCAGGTGCACCGGCCCAGCCCCGACACCGACGTCGAGGAGACCCTCGGCGCGCTCACCGACCTCGTCCGGGCCGGCAAGGTCCGCTACATCGGCTCCTCGTCCTACTCCGCCTCCCAGATCGTGGAGGCGCAGTGGGCCTCCCGTGAGCGGCACCTGGAGCGGTTCGTCACCGAGCAGCCGCCGTACTCGATCCTGGTGCGCGGCATCGAGGAGGACGTCCTTCCCACGACCCAGCGGTACGGCATGGGCACCCTCACCTACAGCCCGCTCGCGGGCGGCTGGCTGTCGGGCCGGTGGCGCAAGGACGCCGCCGGGACGCCGACCTCGACTGCCCGGCCCAGCGCCCGGTTCGACATGAGCAGCCCCGCCAACCAGCGCAAGCTGGACATCGTCGAGGAACTCGCCCAGCTCGCCGAGCAGACCGGCATCACGCTCATCGAGATGGCGATCGCCTTCGTGATGAACCACCCTGGCGTCACCTCGGCGATCGTCGGGCCGCGCACGATGGAGCAGCTCGAGTCCTACCTCCCCGCCGCGGACATCACGCTGTCCACCGACGTCCTGGACCGCATCGACGAGCTCGTCGTCCCCGGAGTGACCGTCAACCCCGACGACAACAGCTACGGCACCCACGAGCTCAGTCCCGCGGTACGACGGCGCTGACCACGGTCCGGCCTTGGGCGGCGGGGCGCAGGCCAGGTCGTAGGGCAGGTGATCGGGACGGTCGGTCGGCTGGGTCACGGCTTCCCCATCGCAGTGGTGCCTCCACCGTTGGGTGATCGAGGCCCTGGGCGGACCACCCCACGTCGCCGGTCTCAGGCATCGGCCGGAACCTGCTCCACACCCGGCCGGGCGGGCCAGAGCTCACCGGTGAGCTCCAGGTTCTCGGCGAGATCCCGGAGCTTCCTGTTGGTGCGCCGGGATGCCTCGGCCAGCAGCCGGAAAGCCTGGTCCACGGTGATCTCGTGGCGTTGGGATGGCCTTGGCCCGCTCGATGACCGACCGGAACGCTCCCGGCGCAGCTCCTCCCGACGTCCTGCCACGAACGCTGACCCTTCCGAGACGGGCCGGCCGGCCGGCCCGGAAGGCGTGACAGATGGCAGTCTGCCCCGAGAGGGAAGCCGGTAGTCGAAGAGCCGGCGTCCAACGGTCTCCGCCACGGCAACACTCCGGTTCAGGTCACCGTCAGCACCACGCCCATCGGCTGGCTGCTCGACGTCAGTGCTGCCACGACCAACCAGCCACCAGAACTGGCCCACGGCCGGGACCCCGCCCTGGATCAGGCACCGACCCACCTACGGCTGGACCGCCACGTGCTCGACCACGCCACCTACCCGACAGCCGCTTCGTCTCCCGGGCCGGCGCCTCGTCGGCACAGAGGACGATGTGCAGGCAGCCCCTGACCACGGCGCCCTACCTGCCTGCGGTGAGGAATCTCTGCGTGGCACCTGCTGGCCAGTAGAGGAGCAACTGCGCGAGCGACGGGGTGCGGTCAGTGCCCCAGGCGCCCCAGGTCCTGCTGGACGACGTCGGGCTCCTCGGCGACCGAGGGCAGGCTCGACGGGTCGCCGACCGCGTCGAGGCCACCGCTCGGGTCAGCAGCCAGAGCGGCGAACAGACCGGACCAGTCAGACGGCGCCGGACCCCGCTCGGCGAAGAGCTCGAACGTCCGGCCGACCGCCGTCTCGGTGAGCAGGCTGCGGACGAGCACCTCGGCCAGCTGGTCGCGGCCGATGCCGCCGTTGCCCGTGTCGGTCTGCTCCAGGACCAGCAGCTCGTCGCCCGGGCCCACGTTGTCGAACCAACCGGGGCGGATGATCGTGTAGGGGGCCCCGCTGGCCCGGACGAGCCGCTCGGAGCGACGCTTCCAGTCCAGCAGCTGGCCCGTGCTGCCACCGTAGGCGCCGCGGCGGCTCACGCCGATCGAGGTCATGAGCGCGAGCCGGGGCGTCCGGCCGTCGAGCGCGTGCAGGACGTTGGCGACGCCACCGTAGTCGATGCGCCGTGCAGCATCCGGATTGCCGTTGCCGCCGTGCGTGAACACGATCGCGTCGACGCCCTGCAGGGCAGCGGTCAGCGTCGCCGGCTGCTCCAGGTCGCCGCGGACCAGCTGCGTGCCGGGCAGGGTCCGCTCGGCCCGGTGCGGGTCGCGGACCAGGGCACGGACGTCGAGACCGTGTCGCTCGGCGGCGGCGACGACTCGGCGGCCGATGCCGCCGGTCGCTCCGACGACGAGCACGGACGTGGGGGTCTCGGTCATGGGGTGACTCCTTCGGTTGGGGACGGTGTTGGATCAGCGCGCACGAGGGCCGACGGCTCGGCGAGCAGCTCGGGGTCCAGTCGTCATCGGCTGTCCGGTGGAGCGGGTCGGGTGAACAGCTCGCCCGGGAATCGGGCCGACCTCTCGGCCCGTCCGTCGGCGAACAGACGGACGTGGGAAAACCGGAAGCTCTGCCCCAGTCGCCGGGGGTCCGTGCTGAACAGCGCTGTCGCGAGGCCGTCGGCGGTGGCCGCGTCGGCGGCGAGGGCCCAGGTGGCCAGCACGCCCTTCACCGGCTCCCCTGTCCGGGCGTCGAGCACGTGGTGCAGCCCGTCGCCCCAGGCCCGCCGGTTCGTGGCAGACGCGCACAAACGAGCCGTTCTGCAGCTCCACGACACCGATGACCGATCGAGGGTCGAGCGGGTGCTCCAGGCCGACCCGCACCGCGCTCGCACCACGGTGTCGGAGGTCGCCACTCGCGTCGATGACGAACTCGGCCGCGCCGGTCGCCTCGAGCAGGACCGCGATCAGGTCCACGAGGAGACCCTTGCCCGCGGCACCGACGTCGACCACGAGCGGACGGCGCGTGACCAGCGTGCCTCCCTCCCGAACGACGTCGGCCGCCCAGGTCGGCCGCTGGTGCACGGCTTGTCGCCGGAGGTCCTCGGGCGCCGGCATGAGCGAGTACGCGGAGTCGTAGCCGAGCAGCTCCAACTGCCGCCCGACCAGCGGGTCCACGGCGCCGTCAGTCGCCGCGGACAGCCGGTCGAACAGCTCGAACAGCGTCACCGCCTCGGCCGGGAACGCGAAGACACCACCGTTCTCGGCCGCGGCGATCTCCGCGACCACCGAGTCGGGGCGGAAGCGTGACCAGACGGCGTTGAACCGCTCGACCCGCTCCAGCACGTGATCACGGACATCCTGGGCGAGCGGTTCGGAGGTCACGACCTCCCAGCGGGTGCCGATCCCGTGGAAGGACCAGCGCGACCGCCCCTCGGTGTCCGTCGCTGAGCTCAGCGCGAGGCCTCGTTCTTGATCCGGTCGAGGGCGTCGTTGAAGCCGTCGGGGGTCCCACTCGAACCTGCCAGCTCGGACACCCGCACCTCGTCGATCGGCCGGCCGATCACGACCTCGGGGACCGCGTCCGCGAACCGCTGCTGGTAGTCCAGCGAGGTCGGGTCGGTGGCATGCGTGGTGACGCCGACGTCGGTGATCACGTCGTCCTCGAGGGTCAGCTCGACCCCGATGGAGGAAGGCAGGCTGCCGTACCACCCGTCGGCGGAATAGGCGCCGTCCTGGTATCTCGACTCCACGTTCTCCTGGCTTTCGTCCTGTGTGGCACTCGTCGACGCGGCGGACCGCCCGTCCGACGACGTCTCGCCGCCAGCGGCACACCCCGCAATGGCCACGACACCGACTGCCCCGGCGACCGCGGCCCTCCATCGCTGCTCGGTCATGCTGAACTCTTCCTCCAGGTGGCCCAGACGCCGGCGATGGAGCCGGATGACCTGCCCAGCTCCATCGCCGTCGAGGTCATGTCAGGGTCGAGTTGTCGATCACAGAGCGGTACCGGACGTCGGACATCAGCACCCGGCTGCGTCGGCAGCGATGACCTCGACCTCGCCAACGGCGACCGCTCGGGCACGGCCACTGGAGTGGCGCGCCCGGGGCTGGCCCGGCGGCGCCACTCCACTGGCAGCGTGCTCAGCTCTGCAGCGGTCGCTTGTCGTTGATCGAGAAGTGCGAGATCCGGGTCTTGATCATCCATCGGCCCTCCTGGCGCACGTACTCGTCGTCGTAGCGGATGCTGCTGTCGGTGACGAACTCCTGGCCGTCCTCCTCGCTGACCAGCTTGACCTGGCAGTAGGCGATGCCACGCGCGGAGTCGCCGTCGATCTCGACATCCTGCTGGCCGTTCATGTGGAAGGAGCACTTGACGTTGGCGGTGAAGCCGGTGAACGTCTCCTCCAGCTGCTGGGTGCCTGAGATGTCGAACAGCAACGTCTCGCCCATGTAGACCCGCACCTTGGTGTCCGGGGTGAACAGCGGCATCTGATCTGCGATCCGCTTCTCGTCCGCCAGGTTGGCGAAGGCGTCCACCAGCTCCCTGAGTGCGACCTTGGCCTCGAGGATCTCCAACGACATGGTCTTCCTGCTCTCTGTGATCGGCCCGATCCCGGGCTGACACTGCGGTCCTCACCGCGGTGCGCGGCTGTGTCCGCACGCCTCCGCGCGAGAGCCCAGGCAGCAGCCGCGCCGTAGCGCGGCATGACCGGGCACCGGTTCGGCCTGTGCGGTGGCAGGCGCGGAGCGGGGCGTCTGCTCGGCCCTGCGAAATCCAAGGTAGGTCGCCTCGGCGGCCGCAGGCAGGCCCTGCCACTGCCTGGAACGCCAGACCCTGCCGCCGGGCGGACAGAGGCTGTTCTCTTGCTGTGGGCCGAGGCCATCGCCAGCGTTCCGGTGAGCGAGGGGCGACCGCCGCGACAGCGACGCGCTCCGGGGCCCGGAGCCCGTACCGGGACCCCGGCCACCCTCCCGGGGCCTTCCCCCACCATCACGACCACGAAGGACTTCCGTGTCTGCACCGCTCCGCACCGGCACTCCGCCTGTGCACAAGACGGCGATCCTGTCGATCATCCTGATCAGCTTCTTCATGGTGATCCTGGACAACTCGATCATCTTCACCGGCCTGCCGGTCATCCAGAGCACGATGGGCTTCTCCGACGCCGGTCTCGCCTGGGTGCAGGACGCATACACCCTGACGTTCGGTGGCCTGCTCCTGCTGGCCGCACGCGCGGCCGACATCCTGGGCCGCCGCCGGCTGTTCGTCATCGGCCTGGTGATCTTCACCGTCGCGTCCATGCTGGTCGGTCTTGCGTGGGACGCACCGTCGATGATCGCAGCGCGGGCGCTCCAGGGTGTCGGTTCGGCGATCGTCGCTCCCACCTCCCTGGCACTGCTCACAGCGACGTTCGACGAGGGGCGCGAGCGCTCCCGCGCGGTCGCGCTCTACGCCGCAGTCGCCGGCATCGGCGCAAGCGTCGGCCTGGTGGTGGGGGGCGCGGCGGTCGAGCTCGTCTCGTGGCGCGCCGGCTTCTTCCTCAACCTGCCCATCGGCCTGCTCATGCTGTTCCTCACCCTGCGCTTCATCCCCGAGCTGCCTCGCACGCCGGGCCGGTTCGACGTGCCCGGCGCCGTGACCTCCACGCTCGGCACCGCTGCACTGACCTTCGGCATCATCGAGTCGAGCCTGGTCGGGTGGGAGTCCGCACGGACCGTCGGCTCCCTGGTCGCCGGCCTCGTCCTGCTGACGGTCTTCGTCGTCCTCGAACGGCGTGCCGCCCAGCCGATCGTGCCGCTGCGGCTGTTCGCCAGCGGCGTGCGCTCCGGCTCCTACGCCGTGCGCCTGCTGTTCATGGGCGCCTTCATGGGCTTCTTCTACTACACGACGCAGTTCTTCCAGGTCGTCCTCGGCTGGAACGCCCTCCAGGCCGGGCTCGGGTTCCTGCCGATGACGGTGGTCAACTTCGCCGTGGCCATGGCGGTGACCCCGGTGATGCGGAGGATCGGCGCCTTCACCACCTTGGCACTGGGCATCCTCTCGACCTTGGCCGGCATGGCCTGGCTCAGCACGTTGGACGCCGACACATCGTTCTGGATCGGCATGGCGGTCCCCATGGCCCTCATCGGCATCGGGCAGGGCCTGGCGCTGGCCCCGATGACCGACTTCGGCATCCACGGGGTGACCAGTTCGGATGCCGGCGCTGCCTCCGGGCTGATCTCCATGGCGCAGCAGCTCGGCCTGTCGCTCGGCCTGGCCGTGCTGGTCGCCCTCACCGCGGGGGTCCCGGACGACGCCGCCGCCGTCGAGCGGACCACCGACGTCGCCCGGATCGGCTTGACCGGCGCCGCGGGCATGCTGGTCGTGGCCCTGGTGGTCGTGTTCGCCGCGATCCTGCCCGGGGCGACCTCGGCTCGCCGGACCGCTGCGCAGCGGCAGGACGCCCCGGAGCCGGCGGATCGTCTCAGGGTCGCCGTCCCCGTCGAGTGAGCTGACCTCGAAGAGCAGGACGGGGCCGGGCACCTCACGTGCCCGGCCCCTTCTGTGCTCGGGTGCGACTCGGCCGAAGGCGACGGCGTCGACTACGAAGCGGTACCGCACGTCGGAGGCGCTCCGGCGGGCGCAGCCATCGACGGTGACGTCACACCGACCTTCTGCACCTGCTGGCCGGACAGTCCCAGGCGCCCACGTAGGAGCCCGCCCGGATCCATGACCACTCGCCCGCCGCTCCGCAACTGCTGTGGCGTGGTGTGTCACTGCCTGGACGGACACGTCCTGCCACGCGGCGACCATCAGGGGTTCCCTGGTCCTCGGGTCCGGACCGGCTGCACCGC
>NZ_JAAKGN010000041.1:0-31793 GCF_011039295.1 Modestobacter sp. KNN46-3
CGGGCCGCGCGCACCATCATCGTGTGGGCCGCCTCGACCTTGGTGCCCATCTCGGCGAGCTTGAAGGCGATGGCCTGGTGCTGGGCGATCGGCTTGCCGAAGGTCTCCCGCTGCTGGGCGTACTCGATGGCCAGCTCGAAGGCCCGGATCGCGACCCCGCAGCCACGGGCCGCGACGTTCACCCGACCGACCTCGACGCCGTCCATCATCTGGTAGAAACCGCGGCCGGGCTGCCCGCCCAGGATCTTGTCCGCGCCGATCCGGAACCCGTCGAAGCTGGCGTCGGTGGTGTCGATGCCCTTGTAGCCCATCTTGTCGATGCGGCCGGGGATGGAGAACCCGGGCAGTCGCTCACCCAGGCCCGGGGTCTTCTCCACCAGGAACGTGGTCATGTTCTTGTACGGGGAGTCGCTGCCCTCGTCGGTCTTGACCAGGAAGGCGACCAGGGTGGCGTTCTCGCCGTTGGTCAGCCACATCTTCGAGCCGTTGACGACGTACTCGTCGCCGTCGCGGGTGGCCTTCGTCCGGATCGCCGCGACGTCGCTGCCCAGCTCCGGCTCGGACATCGAGAACGCGCCGCGCAGGTCGCCGGTGGCCATCCGCGGGAGGTACTCGGCTTGCTGTTCCGGGGTGCCGTGCTGGGTGATCAGGTGCGCCACGATGAAGTGCGTGTTGATGACGCCGGAGACGCTCATCCAGCCGCGCGCGATCTCCTCGGCGACCAGGGCGTAGGTCAGCAGCGACTCCCCCAGCCCGCCGAACTCCTCGGGGATGGTCAGCCCGAAGATCCCCATCTCCGCCAGGCCCTCGACGATCTCGGTCGGGTAGACGTCCCCGTGCTCCAGCTCCTGGGCCCTGGGGATGATCTCCTTGTCCACGAAGCTGCGGACCGTCGACAGGATCTCGGTCTGGACGTCGGTCAGGTCCGCGGTCTGGGCCAGGCGGGTCATGCGCACACTCCTCGGGACGACGGTGTCTCGGTTACTGGCGAGTACGTCGCGAGTATGGAGCACGCCCGGCCCCGTCCTCCGGCGTCCCGGCCGCACAGCTGTGGCGGTTACCGTCGCGGCGGTGAAGCACCGTCGCCGCCTCCTCGTCCCCGCCGCCGTGGCCCTCCTGACGCTGGCCGGGTGCGGGACAGCCGAGGACGCCGACGACGGTGCGGCCGCCCCGGGCACCGCCGAACCCGCCCAGGGCACTGCGGAACCCGCCCCGGCCGACGCAGCCGCCGCAGCGGCGGCGGCAGCCGACCCGGCCGCCGCGCAGGACCCGGCCGAGGCGATCGTGGCCACCGCCCTGCGGGCCGCCGACCTGCCGGAGGGCTGGTCGGTGCAGGCCAACCCCGTCCCCACGGACGCCGACCTGGCGGGGAACCCGAGCCTCGACGGCATCTGCGGCTATCCGTTCACCTCCGAGTCGCAGCGGACGGCGAAGCAGCCGGTGGTGGGCCTGGACCCCGCCGGCACCGCGCAGCTGTCGTCGGAGGCGATCGCCTACGCGACCCCGGCCGCGGCGACGACCGCGGTGCAGGAGCTGGTCCAGGCGTTCGGCGGCTGCCCGGCCGAGGAGTACACGTTCGAGCCGGGCCCGAGCGCGGAGGGCCTGGCCGCCAACAGCGTCGTCTTCCAGTACCGCCTCGCCGACGGCACGACCCAGGTCACCCTCGCCCAGGCGCGGGGGCAGGTGCTCTCGGTGCTGGTCGGCGAGGACCCGGAGGTCACCGCCGCCGCCGGCCGGTCGATCGCCACCCGCATCGCCGCGTTGCCTGCCGCGGCCATCGGCGCCTGACCGGCACACTGACGCCGTGAGCCAGGACGACTTCTACCGCGGGGACCCGCCGCCGTCGTACGGCGCCCCGCCGGGGTACGGACCCCCCGCGTACGGACCTCCCGGACCGCCCGCGTACGGGCCTCCGGGGTACGGCCCTCCCGGGTACGGCCGCACTGCCTACGGCCCCGGCTGGCAGCGGCCGACCAACCAGCTGGCGATCGTGGCCCTGTTCACCGCCTTCGTGTTCGCCCCGGTCGGCCTGGTGCTCGGCCTGGTGGCCGGCCGGCAGGTCCGGCGGACCGGCGAGAGAGGCGGCGGCCTGGCGGTGGTCGCCGTGATCGTCGGCGGCATCGTCACGACCTTCATGGTCATCGGGCTGGTGGCCTACATCTGGGTGCTCGCCTCGATCAGCGACGGCGCGTTCGCCCCCTGAAGAAGGACCCCGTCCTCCTCACCCCTCGCGAGCTCGGGGCGAGCCTCGGGACGGGGCCGTCCACGAGCCAGTGCAGAGACGGGTCAGCCCTCCGGCGGGGTGAAGATCGAGGTGCGGGACATCCCGGCCGCGCGGCCCTTGCCGGCGATCACCAGCGCCATCTTCCGGCTGGCCTCGTCGATCATCTCGTCGCCGAGCATCGCCGAGCCCTTCTTGCCGCCGGCCTCCGACGTCGCCCACTCGTAGGCGTCGAGGATGAGCTCGGCGTGGTCGAAGTCCTCCTGGGACGGCGCGTAGATCTCGTTCGCCGCGTCGATCTGCCCCGGGTGCAGCACCCACTTGCCGTCGAAGCCGAGCACCGCCGAGCGCTTGGCCACCTCCTCGAACGCCGGCACGTCGCGCACCTGCAGGAAGGGGCCGTCGATGGCCTGCACGCCGCGGGCGCGGGCGGCCATCAGGATCTGCATGAGGATGTAGTGGAAGGGGTCGCCCGGGTAGTCGGGGTGCAGGGCGCCCACGACGAGCGACTTCATGTTGATGCTGGCCATGAAGTCGGCCGGGCCGAAGATGATCGTCTCGATCCGGTCGCTGGCGAAGGCGATGTCGTTGACGTTGATCAGGCCCTGCGCCGTCTCGATCTGCGCCTCGATGCCGATCCGGCCGACCTCGAGCCCGTTGCTCTTCTCGATCTGGGTGAGCAGCAGGTCCAGCGCCTTCACCTGGGCGGCGTCGGCGACCTTGGGCAGCATGATGCAGTCGAGCTCGGCGCCGGCGCCCTCCACGACCTCGACCACGTCGCGGTAGGTCCACTCCGTCGTCCAGTCGTTGACCCGGACGGTGCGGATCTTCTCGCCCCAGCCGCCCTCGTTCAGCGCCGCGACGATGTTCTTCCGCGCGCCCGGCTTGGCCAGCGGAGCGCAGGCGTCCTCGAGGTCCAGGAAGACCTGGTCGGCGGGGAGGCTCTTGGCCTTCTCCAGGAACCGGGGGTTGCTGCCCGGGACGGCGAGGTTGGAACGACGGGATCGGAGCTCGGCCACGGTGCCTCCGCTGCTGGTCGACGTTGGTTACCGGAGAGTAGCGACGCTGCTCCGCGACTCCTCGCCCCCCGCGTGATCATCGTGGAACGGCGGCCGTCATCGGCGTGTCGAGCAGCCGTTCGCCGATGGTCAACAGCGGCGGAGCCACGCGGACGGCTACGGTCGTTCCGTGGGTCCGGGCCCCTTGGTGACGCAAGGAAGCGAGGGAGCACCGGCGGCGGCAGAGGTCGAGCAGCTGTACCGAGAAGCGTCCCGGGGCGCACCGCTGGGTGAGCCACCTGAGGTCGCCGCAGTCTTCGCGGCGCTGTACGGCGCGCTCCTCCCCCGACCGGACCTGCTCACCACCTCGCTGCGCGCGGACGGGCGACTGGTCGGTTTCGCCTACGGCCACCCGTGGCACTGGCCCGAGCAGTCCGACCCGTGGGGACGCCAGCTCCGCACACGCCTCGATGTGGCGGCGGACCTGCTGGAGGGCAGCTTCGCGGTCTGCCTGCTGGTCGTCGACCCGAGCCGCCGTCGGCAGCGGCTCGGCGGGGCGCTGCTGGACACGCTGCTGGCCGAGACCCGGGAGCGTGCGTGGCTGATGACCCGCGACGATCCCACGCCTGCGCTGGCTCTCTACGAGCAGCGCGGCTGGCGCCGGATCGGCCACGGTCCGGATGCGCCGAACGGGCGCCCTGGCCTCGTCCTGCTGCACGACTGACAGCTGGACCGGCTCGGGTCCGCTGAACGACCCGCTCCTCCGGTTGATCATCGGCGAACGGCGGCCACCATCGGCGTGTCGAGCAGCCGCTCGCCGATGATCAACGACGCCTCGGTCCTACACCGGATCGGCCTCCGGTGTCGGGCGCCCGGCCCGGATCACCAGGGCCACCCCGATCACGACGGCGATCATCCCCGGCAGCGCCAGCAGCGGCGGCACCTGCTGCAGCAGCACCAGCGCGACCAGCAACGCGCCCGGCACCTCCAGCAGCACCGCCAGCCCGACCACCGTCGGGCCCACCGAGGAGAGCACCAGGTTCAGCAGCGTGTGCCCGAGCAGCTGCGCGCAGACGGTGATCGCCGCGATCAGCCACCAGTCCCGCGCGCTGAACCCGGCCAGCGGCACCCCGACGACCAGCGCGGCGAGGGCCAGGACGGCCGCGCAGGTCGAGTAGCAGATGACGGCGTAGGCCGAGGTGGTCAGCCGCTCCCGCGCCCGGGCCCCGGCGAGCATGTAGCCGCCGGCGCAGATCGCCCCCAGCAGCGCGAGCCCGTCCCCGGCCAGCGCCGTCCAGGACACCGTGACGTCGACCCCGGCGATCAACGCGGCGCCGAACACCGCCAGGCCCAGCCCCCACCACACCTGCCGGGGCAGGTGGACGCCGGAGACGCGGGCGGCCAGCGCCGTCCAGATCGGCGTCGTGGTCACCAGCGCGGTGGAGGCGGCGACCGTCGTCATCGACAGGCTGGGCAGCCAGGCGGCGAAGTGGGCGGCCAGGAACAGCCCGGCGACGACGGAACTGACCAGCTGCCGGGGTCGCAGGCCGGTCAGCGTCGCGCGCTCCCGCAGCAGCAGCACCGGCAGCAGCAGGACGGCACCGGCGGCGTTGCGCCAGAAGGCGATCGCCAGGAACGAGGTCGCGACCATGGCGGTGAGCGGGCCGGAGAACGACACCCCGATGACGGCCACCGCCATCAGCGCGACGTCCCGGCCACCCGGCCGGTGCACCGCCCAGGGCGACACCGGCGGGGCGGCGGCGCCCACCGCGCGCGCCGCTGACCGGGGCGGGGCGGCGGGATCGGTCACCGCGCCGGGACCCGGATCGTGCCGCTGGCGATCGGCAGCACGGTGCCCGCGACGGTGGCCGCGGTGGCGGCACCGCCGGCGGTGGTGACCGTGCAGGACAGCACGGAGGGGCGGCCGAGCTGCTCGCCCTGGCGGACCGTGTACTCCGCCGTCCCGTCCGACGGCACCAGGCCGGCCGCGGCCAGCCAGACACCCGTGCCCAGCGCCGCCGAACCGGTGGCCGGGTCCTCGCCCCAGCGCAGGTCGCCGGCGAACACCCGGGCGTACGCGGTGGCCGTGCCGGCGTCCCAGCTGAGCACCGAGACGCCCTCCCCCACGCCGAGCAGGTCCAGCGCGCCCTGGTCCGGGCGCGCCCGGTCGACCGCACCCGGCTGCACCGCCAGGTACGCGAAGGGCAGGCCGCAGCCGGCCACGTGCACCGGCGAGTCGGCCAGGTCCGCGGCGGACAGCCCCAGCGCAGCGGCCAGGACGGCGGGGTCCGGCCCCGGGTCCAAGGTCGGCCGGCCGCCGCCGAGGGTCGCCCCGGCGACGTCCACGGTCAGGTCCAGGACGCCGACGCCGCACTCCTGGCGCACCCGGCCGGCCGGCAGCCGCCCGGTGCGCACCAGCGTGTGCGCGGCCCCGACGCTGGGGTGCCCGGCGAAGGGCAGCTCGGCGAACGGCGTGAAGATCCGCACCCGGTAGTCGGCGTCCGGGGCGGTGGGTGCGCAGAGGAAGGAGGTCTCCGAGAGGTGGAACTCGAAGGCCAGCGCCTGGCACTGCTCGGTGGTCAGCTCGTCGGCGTCGAACACCACCGCCAGCGGGTTCCCTGCGTAGGGCCGGGGCGCGAACACGTCCACGACCTCGTAGCTGAGTCGATCGGGTCCCGGGGCCGCCACGAGGGCGACGGTAGCCTTCCGCTTCGGTGGCCGGGTTGCCGATGTCACCGCATCCGCTGGTCACGGGACCGACGCAGCACCGAGGAGGGCCAGTGACGACGGTGACGAGGGCCTACGTGTCCCGGGTGGCCGGACTGACCGTCTTCGACCCCAACGGCGACCGGGTCGGCAAGGTCCGCGACGTGCTGGTCGCGCTGCGGGTCGGCACCGCCGCGCCGCGCGTGCTGGGGCTCATCGTCGAGGTGGTGCCGCGG
Organism: Modestobacter sp. KNN46-3; assembly: GCF_011039295.1. Taxonomy (NCBI): domain Bacteria; kingdom Bacillati; phylum Actinomycetota; class Actinomycetes; order Geodermatophilales; family Geodermatophilaceae; genus Modestobacter; species Modestobacter sp. KNN46-3. Next base: position 6,162 of record NZ_JAAKGN010000041.1, read on the forward strand.
CGCCGGATCTTCTGCCCGATGGGCCGGGTCACCGGCGTGGACTCCGCCTCGGTGCGGCTCTCCTCGGGCACGGTGAACCTCAAGCGCTTCGAGCAGCGGGCCGGGGAGACCCTCGTGCTGGGCGAGCTGCTGGACCGGCGGGTGACCATCCAGGAGTCCGACCGGCCGGCCGCCGTCGTCGACGCCGCCATCGAGCAGACCCGGACCGGTGACTGGGTCGTCTCCCGCCTCGCCGTCCAGGAGCCGGGCCGGCTCGGCCGCCGCGGGCAGCTGCACCAGCTGGCGTGGGACGAGGTCAGCGGGCTCGGCCTGCCCGAGACCGGGCAGAGCGCCGAGACGCTGATCGCCACCTACCGCGAGCTCAACGCCGCCGACGCGGCGCACGCCCTCCAGGAGCTGCCGATCAAGCGGCGGCACGAGGTCGCCGAGGCGATGGACGACCCCCGGCTCGCCGACGTGCTCGGCGAGCTGCCCGAGGCCGACCAGATCACCATCCTGGGCACCCTGAAGGAACGGCGGGCCGCCGACGTCCTGGAGGAGATGGACCCCGACGACGCCGCCGACCTGCTGGCCGAGCTCTCCACCCTCGACCGGGACCGGCTGCTCGAGCTGATGGAGCCGGACGAGGCCGAACCGGTGCGCCAGCTGCTGAAGTACTCCGAGGACACCGCCGGCGGGATGATGACCAGCGAGCCGGTGATCCTCGCCCCCGACGCGACGATCGCCGAGGCGCTGGCCCGGGTCCGCACCCCCGAGCTGTCCCCGGCGCTGGCCAGCCAGGTGTACGTCTGCCGGCCGCCCTCGGCCACGCCGACCGGGCGGTACCTGGGGCTGGCGCACATCCAGCGACTGCTGCGCGAACCGCCGTCCGGCCTGGTCAGCGGGGTGCTCGACGACCTGGAGCCGCTCCGCCCGGAGACGCCGCTGACCGAGGTCACCCGCTACTTCGCCACCTACAACCTGGTGGCCGCGCCGGTGGTCGACCCGCAGGGCCGGCTGGTGGGGGCGGTCAGCGTCGACGACGTCCTGGACCACCTGCTGCCCGAGGACTGGCGCGAGAGGTCCCGGCGTGGCTGAGGCCGAGCGGCGCGCCGACCTGCGGCTGGACCAGCCACGCACCGCCCGGGGCATCGGCAGCTTCCTGCGGCTGGACCCCGACGCGGTCGGCCGGTTCGCCGAGGGGATCGCCCGGTTCCTGGGCACCGGCCGGTTCCTGGCGGTGCAGACGATCCTCGTGATCGTCTGGATCGCGCTGAACGTGGTCGCGGTCGACCTGCGCTGGGACCCCTACCCGTTCATCCTGCTGAACCTGGCCTTCTCCACCCAGGCCGCTTACGCCGCACCGCTGATCCTGCTCGCGCAGAACCGGCAGGCCGACCGCGACCGGATCCAGGCCGAGGAGGACCGCAACCGCGCGGCGCAGACCCGCGCCGACACCGAGTACCTGGCCCGGGAGCTGGCGTCGCTGCGGGTGTCGGTCGGCGAGCTGGCCACCCGCGACTTCATCCGCGGGGAGCTGAACCGGCTGGTGCCCGAGGACCCCGACGACGAGGCCGCCGAGCGCAAGAAGAAGAAGAAGCGCCGGGAGGCCGCGGCCGAGCCCACCGGCTGACCGTCAGCGGCGCAGCGCGGCGAGCACGGCGGCGGCCGGGTCGCCGGTGGCGGTGTCGACCACGGTGTGCCGCTCGTGCCACTGGTCGACCCGCCGGGCCCGCACCTGCTCCCAGGTCGGGACGACGTGGCCGGAGAGGTCGGCGGGACGCTCTTCGACCCGGCGCCGGTGCTCGGCCCGGTCGGTGCAGATCAGCCGCACCCAGTGCACCGGGACGTCGTGCCGGGGGGCCAGGTCGCGGAACGGCCGGCGGGCGGCGGCGACGTCGAAGACCGCGTCGACCAGCACGTGGGTGCCGGCGGTCAGGCAGGTGTCGGCGGCGGCCAGCGCCAGGTCGTAGCCGTGCGCGCCGACCTCGGCCGCGGTGGGCACCAGGCCCTGCCGGAGCAGGGCGACCTCGAAGGCGTCGACCCGCAGGTGGGCCGCGCCCAGCGCGCCGGCCACTTCTCGGGCGACCGTCGTCTTGCCGACCCCGGGCAGCCCGCCGACCACGATGAGCACCCGCTCAGCCCAGCAGGTCGCGCAGCAGATCGAGGAGCACCGCGGCCACCCCGGTGAGCGGGAGCGTCAGCGCCGCGGCCTCCAGCCGGGTGCGCAGGTCCCGGGCCAGGACGACGACGAGCACGAGGGCGACGACGACGTCGACCACCGCCTGCACCGGGTGGTCACCGGCGTCGGCCAGCGCACCACCGCCCAGGGTGATGCCGGCGGCCATCGCCAGCAGGGCTCCCGGCAGCCACCCCGATCCCCGGGTCGCCACGTGCGCCGCCACAGCGGTGGCCGGCACCGCGGTGGCCGACAGCACCAGCCAGGCGACCAGCAGCCGGACGGCCCAGCCGAAGTCCAGGACCAGCGCGGCCCACGCGTAGTAGGCCACCGTCATCGCCGCGAAGAACACCCCGGAGCGGAGCGCGGCGGCCGCCGGCGAGGGCGCCGACCAGCCGATCAGCGCGACCACCAGCACCCAGGCGGCCGGGTAGCTGCCCAGGTCGGCGGCCCATCGCCAGCCCGACTCGTCACCCGCCTTCGCCGCGACGCCGGTCAGCACCCCGGCGAGCAGGGCCAGCGCCAGGGGTGCCCGCCGACGGGCCGGTGCCTCGATCGTCGCCGTCACGGCACCGATCGTGCCGCCGCCGTCCGCCCTCCTGCGTCCGCCGCGCCGCACCGCGGTGACGCGCTGCACACCGACCGAGCCAGCCTGCCGCCGGAGGTCGCCCGCGTGGTGCAGGACGCCTACGGCAACGCCACCGCCGAGCTGTTCCTGATCGCCACCCCGCTGGCCGCCCTCGCCCTCCTGGTCGTGCTCTTCATCAAGGAGAAGCCGCTGAAGACCACCAGCGGCGCGGAGCGGCTGGCCGAGGAGCAGGCCCAGCTGCCGCTGGCGCACTGACCCGCCGGCACCCGGACCGCCGTCGTCCCCCCTCGGGGACGACGGCGTCCGTCAGCCGGTCCAGCGGTACCCGTTCTCCGGACGCCCGGCGGCTCCGTACCGGGGCCGGACGGCGGCCAGCCCCGACCGCTCCAGGTGTTCCAGGTACCGCCGGGCGCTGACCCGCGCCAGGCCGCAGCGCTGCCCGACCTCACCGGCGGACAGGTCGTCGGCGGGGCTGCTGGCGAGCGTCCGGGCGACGAACTCCAACGTCCGGGGCGAGAGCCCCTTGGGGAGCGGGGTCGCCGCGAGCGGTTCGCTGACCCGCCGTCGAGTCGAGAAGAGCCGGTCGACGTCGCTCTGCTGCAACCCCCGCCCCGGCTCGGCGGTACGGCGCAGGACCTCCACCCGGTGCGCCCGGTAGGCCTCCAGCCGTTCCCGGAAGGCGGCCAGGGAGAAGGGCTTGACCAGGTAGTCGACGACGCCGGTGGTCATCGCCGCCCGGACCGTCTCCACCTCCCGCGCGGCGGTGATGACGATGACGTCGGGCTGGGGGCCGGCCAGCGACCGGAGCCGCCGCAGCACCTCGACGCCGGAGAGGTCCGGCAGGTGGATGTCCAGCAGCACCAGGTCGGGGGCGAGCACCTGGACGGCCTGCAGCGCCTCGACGCCCCGGTGCACCTCGCCCACCACCTCCAGGCCGGGCACGGACTCGACGTAGCCGCGGTGCACCGCCGCCACGGCGAAGTCGTCGTCCACGACCAGCACCCGCACCGCGCCTCCGCCGGTCACGGCGCCGCCTCGGCCATCGCCGGGGAGGGGGCGCCCAGGTGCACCTCGACCCGGGCTCCGCCCAGGGGTGCGGCGGTGACCGTGGCCGAGCCGCCACGACGGGCCGCGATCCTCGCCACCAGCGCCAGGCCGATGCCGCGGCCGTGATCGGCGTCGGCCGGCCGCTTGGTCGTGACCCCGACGTCGAAGACCCGGGTCCGGTCCGCCTCGGCCACGCCCGGTCCGTCGTCGTCCACCCGCACGACGAGCCCGCCGTCGGGCTGCGAGCCGAGGTGGACCATGACCGTCCCGCCGTTCCCGGTGGCGTCCATCGCGTTGTCCAGCAGGTTGCCGAGCACGGTCACCACGTCGTCCCCGCTCCCGGCCGTCAGGGAGCTCCCGGGCGCGAGGGTCAGCGCGATGCCCCGCTCGTGGGCGACCGCCGACTTGGCGAGCACCAGCGCGGTCACCGCCGGGTCGGCCACGGCGGCCAGCGACCGGCCGTCGAGCAGCTGACCACCCCCGGCCCGGTCGATGAAGGCCACCGCGTCGGACTCCCGGCCGAGCTCGATCAGCCCCTGGATCACGTGCAGCTTGTTGCTGAACTCGTGGGCCTGGGCGCGGAGGGTGTTGGTCAGGTTGCGCTGGCCGTCCAGTTCACGCAGGGCGCTGGACAGCTCGGTGCGGTCGCGCAGGGTGAGCACCTCGGCGACCCGGCGGCCGCCGACGACCGCGGGGGTCCGGTTCGCGACCAGCAGCCGCTCCCCGGCGAGCACCAGTTCGTCGGTCACCGCTCGCTCACCGCCGACCAGCGGCAGCATCGCCGCGTCCAGGACCTCGGCGGCGGGGCGGCCCACCACGTCGCCGCCCAGGCCGAGCAGTCGAGAGGCCTCGTCGTTGACCAGGACCACCCGCCCGCGGTCGTCGACGGCGACCAGGCCCTCGCGGATGCCGTGCACCATCGCCTCCCGGGTCTCCAGCAGCCGCGCGATCTCCTCCGGCTCCAGGCCGAAGATCCGCCGGCGGACGAGCCGGACGACGAACCACGACGCGAGCGACCCCAGCAGTGCGGCGCCACCCAGCCAGGCGACCAGCACCGGCGCCTCCTGCCGGAACTCGGCGGCGAGCTGGGCCTCCAGGATGCCCACCGAGGCCGCGCCGATCACCTGTCCGGAGCCGTCGCGGACCGGCACCTTGGCGCGCAGCGACTCGCCCAGCGTCCCCTGCTCGGTGCCGACGAACACCTCGCCGGCCAGCGTGGGGCTCGGGTCGGTGGACACCGGTTCGCCGATCCGGTCGGGGTCGGGGTGGGAATAGCGGATCCCGTCGGCGTCGGTGAGGACGACGAAGGTCACCCCGGAGGCCTCCCGGAGCAGCTCGGCCAGTGGCTGCAGGACGGCGCCGGGATCGAGGGTGCCGTACGCGTCGACGACGCTGGGCAGCCGGGCCGTGCTCGTGGCGACGGTGAGCACCTGCTGGCGGTAGGCGTCGCGGATCTGCTCCTGCTGGTGCTGCACGGCCACCGCGCCCGCCAGCAACACGGTGGCCAGCACGATGCCCACCTGCAACAGGAGCAGTTGGACCCCGAGGGTCATGGTCCGGCGGCGCACCGGTTCAGTGTGCGCTCGCCGCCCCTGGATGTGGCGGCGACCACAAAGACCGAAACAACCAGTACGACCGTGACGTTCCCACCAGCCTGCGGCCTTCCTAGCGTCCGAACAGAACCCGAGCCGATCCCGGCCCGGCGGACGAGGAGGTCCACCCGATGTCCCTGACCCTCAGCGCACGACCACGGTCTGCTGCCCGTCCCTGGCAGCTGACCGCTGCGGCCGGCGCGGCACTGCTGGGCCTGCTCACCGGCTGCAGCGACTCCGGTGGCGGCGAGGCCGGCGCGGAGGCTGCGGTCGACCGCCTGGAGATGATGGCGCCGGCCGATCCCGGCGGCGGCTGGGACTCGACCGCCCGTGCGCTGGCCGCCTCCATCGAGGAGGCCGAGCTCGCCGGGAGCACCCAGGTCACCAACGTCGGCGGTGCCGGCGGCACCGTGGGCCTGGCCGAGCTCGCCAACGAGCGCAGCGAGGAGTTCCTGATGGTGATGGGCCTGGTGATGCTGGGCGCCATCGAGACCAACCAGTCCCAGGCCACGCTGGAGGACACCACCCCGATCGCGCGGCTCACGGCCGAGGACGAGGTCGTCGTCGTCCCCGCGGACTCGCCGTACCAGGACGTCCAGGACCTGGTCGACGACATGAAGGCCAACGGCCGGTCGGTGTCGATCGCCGGCGGCTCGGCCGGCGGGACCGACCACATCCTGGCCGGGCTGATCGCCCAGGCCGGGGACGTGCCGATCGAGAACCTGAACTACGTGGCCTACTCCGGCGGCGGGGAGTCCCTGGCCGCGCTGCTGGGCAGCCAGGTCTCGGCCGGCATCTCGGGTGTCTCCGAGTACGCCGAGCAGATCGAGGCCGGCGAGCTGCGTGCGCTGGCCGTCTCCGGTGCCGAGCGGGTCGAGGGCATCGACGCACCCACGCTGACCGAGGCGGGGCTGGACGTCGAGCTCAGCAACTGGCGCGGGGTCGTCGGACCGCCGGACCTGTCCCCCGAGGCCCGGCAGAAGCTGATCGACCTCGTCGACGAGGCCGTGCAGTCCGACGCCTGGCAGGAGCGGCTGGAGCTCAACGGCTGGGAGGACACCTACCTGTCCGGCGACGAGTTCGACGCCTTCCTCGAGGAGGAGCAGCAGCGGGTGCGCGGTGTCCTGCAGGACATCGGGCTGGTGGAGTGAGTTCGTCTGCAGCCGCTGAGGACCACGCCCGCACCGGTACGCCGGGGCGGGCGTGGTCCTGGGCAGAGGCTGCCTTCCCCGTGGGGCTGCTCGCGCTGGGGGTCTTCACCCTGGTCGACGCCAGCACCATCGTCGCGCCCAGCTCGGTGAACACCGTGGGCCCGCAGGCCTTCCCGTACGCGGTCGGGGTGCTGCTGGTGCTCACCTCCCTCGCGCTCTTCGTCGACCTGGCCCGCGGGCACGGTGGCGCGGCCGAGGAGGGCGAGGACGTCGATCCGTCGGCCACCACCGACTGGGCCACCGTGCTCAAGCTGACCGGGTCCTTCGCCGCCCTCGTCGTCCTGGTGGAACCCCTCGGCTGGCCCATCGCGGCGACCGTGCTCTTCGGCGGCGCCGCCTGGTCGCTGGGCGCCCGTCCCTGGTGGCGGCCCGTGCTCGTGGGGGCCGTGCTCGCCTTCACCACCCAGGTCCTGTTCACCCAGCTGCTGGACCTGTACCTGCCGGCCGGACCGCTGGAGGGAGTGAGCTTCCTTGGGTGACTTCGGCGCGCTGCTCGACGGGTTCGCCACCGCTCTGCAGCCGATGTACCTGCTCTACGCGCTGATCGGCGTCACGTTGGGCACCGCCGTCGGCGTCCTGCCCGGCATCGGCCCGGCGATGACCTTGGCGCTGCTCCTGCCGCTGACCTACTCGCTGGAGCCCACCGCGGCCTTCATCATGTTCGCCGGCATCTACTACGGCGGCATGTACGGCGGGTCGACCACGTCCATCCTGCTCAACGCCCCCGGTGAGTCCTCCTCCATCATCACCGCGCTGGAGGGCAACCGGATGGCCAAGGCCGGCCGGGGTTCGGCCGCACTGGCCACCGCGGCCATCGGCTCCTTCGTGGCCGGGACGATCGCCACCGTGGCGCTGACCCTGGTGGCGCCGACGATCGCGCGCCTGGCGGTCCAGCTCGGCCCGGCGGACTACGTCGCCCTGCTGGTGCTCGCCTTCCTGACGGTGGCCGCGGTGCTGGGCTCCAGCCCGCCCCGGGGCATCGCCTCGCTCGGGATCGGGCTGTTCCTCGGCCTGGTCGGCACGGACACGCTCACCGGGCAGCAGCGGTTCACCCTCGGGCTGCCCGCGCTCGCCGACGGCATCGACGTCGTCGTCGTGGCGGTCGGGGTCTTCGCCGTCGGGGAGGCGCTCTACGTCGCCTCCCGGATGCGCCGCGGCCCCATCCCCCTGGTGCCGGCGGGCAAGGGCTGGATGACGAAGGACGACTGGCGCCGCTCGTGGAAGCCGTGGCTGCGCGGCACTGCCATCGGCTTCCCGATCGGCACCCTGCCCGCCGGCGGTGCAGAGGTCGGGACCTTCCTGTCCTACTCGGCGGAGCGGAAGCTCTCCAAGCACCGCGAGGAGTTCGGCAAGGGCGCCATCGAGGGCGTCGCCGGCCCGGAGGCGGCCAACAACGCCTCGGCGGCCGGGGTCCTGGTGCCCCTGCTCACCCTCGGCCTCCCCACCTCGGCGACGGCGGCGATCCTCATCTCCGCCTTCCAGAGCTACGGGATCCAGCCGGGGCCGCTGCTGTTCCAGGACGAGTCGGCGCTGATCTGGGCCCTGATCGCCAGCCTCTACATCGGCAACGTCCTGCTGCTGGTGCTGAACCTGCCGTTGGTGGGCATCTGGGTGAAGCTGCTGCAGATCCCCCGGCCCTACCTGTACGCCGGCATCCTCACCTTCGCCGCGCTGGGCAGCTACTCCGTCGGCGCCTCGACCGAGGACCTGGTCCTGCTGTTCCTCCTCGGCCTGCTGGGCTGGGCGATGCGGAACTTCGGCTTCCCGATCGCGCCGGCGGTGGTCGGGCTGATCCTCGGCCCCATCGTCGAGGAGCAGCTCCGCCGCGCCCTGGCCATCAGCCAGGGCGACCCCACGGTCCTGGTCACCAGTCCCTTCGCGGCGGTCGTGTACGCGGCCCTCGTGGTCTTCCTGTTCCTGGGCTGGTGGCTCCGCCGCCGCCAAGCCCGTACCGAGGCAGAGCTGGCCGCCGTGGTCGCCACGCCTGCCGAGTCCGAGAGGAGTTCGTCGTGACGATCGTGGTGGGCTACGTGCCCAAGCCGGAGGGCCGCGCTGCCCTGCGGGCGGCGGTGGAGGAGGCGGACCTGCGCGGGGAGCAGCTCCACGTGCTGAACACCTCGCGCGGGGACGCCTACGTCGACCCCTCGTACGCCAGTCCCGAGGACCTCGCCGAGGTCCGCGGCCTGCTCGAGGAGACCGGCCTGACCTTCGAGCTCGAGCAGCACGTCGGCGGCCAGAGCGGGGCGGACGAGGTGGTGGCGACGGCAGCGCGGCTGGGTGCCTCGCTCATCGTGATCGGCATCCGCCGGCGGTCGCCCACCGGCAAGCTCGTCTTCGGCAGCGACGCCCAGCGCATCCTGCTGGAGGCCGAGTGCCCGGTGCTGTCGGTCAAGGCCCCGTCGGCCGGCTGACCCGGTGAGGGTCGCCGTCCCCACGGCGCGGGACGGCGACCCCCACCGGTCCGGTCAACCGGTGACGACGTGCACCAGCGCACCGGCTGCACCGGCCAGCACCAGGACGACGATGAACGGTGCCCGCAGGGCCAGTGCCACCGCGGCCACGGCGAGCCCGACCAGCCGCCCGTCGACGACCAGGTCCGGCCCCGAGGTCGCGGCCTGGACGGCGACCAGCGCGGCCAGCAGCGCCGCCGGCACGAACTCCACCACCCGGGTCACCCACGGCCGCTCCACCCAGGCCGCCGGCACCGAGAGCCCGGCCAGCTTCAGCAGGTAGCAGCCCAGCGAGCCGACCAGCACCACCGCCCACAGCGTCCCGGTGCTCACGCGGCTGCCTCCCGCGGGGACGTCGTCGTCCGCGGCCGGCCGGCCAGCGCCACCGCGACCACGGCGAGCACCACCTGCACCCCGGCCGGCACGAACGGGGTGAGCGCCAGCGCGACGACCGCGCCGCCCAGGGCCACCCGCCGCTGCACGCCCGGCTCGCGCGCCGAGCGCTGCAACCGGGGCCACAGCAACGCCAGGAAGGCCGCGGGCACGACGGCGTCCAGCGCGGCCTGCGCCGTCTCGCCCAGCGCCGCGGCCCCCAGCGACCCGACCAGCGTCGTGACGTTCCAGCCCAGGTAGATGGTCGCGCCGGTGACCCAGAACGCCAGCCGGCCCAGTTCCCGGTCCGGTGCGGCGACCGCCATCGCCGTCGTCTCGTCGATCACCCAGTGCGCCGCCCCGGCCCGGCGCAGCCAGCCCTGCGGCGCCAGCATCGGGGCCAGCCGGACGCCGTAGACGGTGTTGCGGGTGCCGAGCAGCAGGGCGCTGCCCACGGCGGAGAACGCTCCCCCGCCGGCACCGAGCACGCCGATCATCGCGAACTGGGAGGCGCCGGTGAACATCAGCGCCGACGTCGCCACCGCCTGCCAGGTGTCCAGCCCGGCCCCGGCCGCCGCCGCACCGAAGGCGACCCCGTACAGCCCCACCGCCACGCCCAGCCCGACGGCGTCCCGGAGAGTGGCGGTGCGGGCGGAGGACGGCACGAGCCGACCCTAGGCGGACCCCGGGTCGGCCGGCGCCGCGGGCACGGCGGTCAGGAGCCGGCGTCCACCGGCTCCTCGGCCACCGGGCAGGCCGGGAAGAGGTCCCGGGTGCCGCCGGTCTGCGGCACCGTGAACGCGCACCCGAGGTCCGCCTCGGCCACCGCGTTCCGGTTCAGCACGTCCTCCCCTGCCGGGCGCACCACCGGGCCGCCCGCCTCGAGGGACTCGACCCAGGTCACCAGGTCGGTGAAGGTCTGTGCGGCCTCCTCCGGGCTGAACTCGCAGTGCCCGACCGACCGGACCGTCCGCTGCACCAGCAGCCCGCCGGTGCCCTGGATCGCGGCCTCGGCGGCGTAGATCCGCTGGTGCTCGAACGGCACGAACATGTCACCGATGGTGTGCACCGACAGGACCGGGACGGAGAAGTCGGCGTCCAGCTGGATGATCGGCGCCTTCCCGGTCTCCTCGCGGGTGCCCGGCGCCGCCTCGACCCGCTCGATCCGGGAGTTCAGCGTCGAGCCGTCCGGGAAGGTGAAGGTGGTCGGGTACAGCCGGTCGGCGTTCTCGGCCACCGAGCCGGCGGTGAGCCCACCCAGCGTCCCGGTCGGGTCGTCGGCGAACCGGCCCAGGTTGAAGGTCAGCCCCTCCCAGTAGGTGAAGGCGGCCTCGTCACCCGGCCTGGGGCCGCCGGTCAGGTCGATCACGACGTCCCGGAAGGTCTCCCCCCGCTCGGTCAGCTCGGGGTTGGGCCCGGTGGGCGAGGTGGGCAGCCCCAGGGTCGCCTTGATCTCGGCGATCGCAGCCTGGTAGTCCTCGGTCGAGGTCACCGGGTACGCGTCGACCTCGGCCAGCGTCTGCGCCACCAGGTTGTAGTCCAGTCGGATGTCGAACTGGGCCAGGTCCCCCATGACCCCGCACATGGGCGCGGCGCCGGCCCAGTCCACCCGCTGCCGCTCCACCAGGGCACCGATGATGTGGCCGCCCATGGACACCCCCTGCAGGTAGCGGTCGTCGGCCGGGGCGACGAGCCGGTCGAAGAGCCGGGCCAGCCGTTCCGTCGAGGTGACCCCCGCCCGGATGTCGTACCGGTTGGCGGAGTAGGACGACGCCGCCCAGGCGTAGCCCGCGTCGATGTAGGCCTGGCGCAGCTCGAAGGAGGGGCTGTCCACCCAGAGCACCGTCCCGGTGCCGCGGTAGCCGTGCTCCCAGAACACCACGTCCCCGTTCCAGCCCTCGGTGGGCACCTCGATCCGGTAGCCGGCGCCCTTCTCCACGCCGGTCAGGACCCGGGTCCGCGGCTGGCCCTCCGCGTCCAGCAGCGGGGTGAAGGCCTCACCCGGCTGCCCCGTGGCGGGGTCGTAGTCGAAGGCCGGGTCGGCGACCGTCCACTCGATGTCCCGGGCGGGCACCGCCGGCAGCGACGGCGACTGCTGGACCTCCTGGAACCCCGGGGCGACCGGGCCCTCGGGCCCGCGTCGGTCGTCCGTGGCACCGGCGGTGCCGGCCCACCCGCCGACCAGGAGGGTCGCAGCGGCGGTGACCGCACAGAGCCGGGTGGAGCGGTGCTGGAACTGGGTCATGAGGACGTCTCCCGACTGCTCGACTGTGAGCTGCGCCACTGGGCGCCTCATCATGACCAGACACCGCAGCGCTGTCATCTGGTGACCCTCGGGCACCGGCGGGTCGTGCCGGGCGCGCCGGGCGGCCGTCAGCCGCCACCGGCCGTCGCCCCCGCAGGTCCGGGGTCGGCCGGTTCACACCCGCTGGCCCGGGGCGGGTCGATCAGCCGCCGTACAGTGGGGCTCGCCGGCGCGCGGGCCCCCGCAGGGGCCCGGAATCCGCAGGCTCCCCGTCGAAGGAGACACAACGCGCATGTCCGACACGCTGACCGGATCCCCGGAGCTGGACGCCGTGAACGCGGCGCTGGCGACCGTCCAGGACCCCGAGATCAACCGTCCGCTGCCCGAGCTGGGCATGGTCAAGGACGTGCAGATCGGCGTCGGCGGCGACCCGGGCGCGGTGCGCATCGAGGTCTACCTGACCGTCGCCGGCTGCCCGATGCGCGAGACCATCACCAACCGCGTCACCCAGGCCGTCTCCGCGGTCCCCGGCGTCACCTCCGTCCAGGTCGGCCTGGACGTCATGAGCGACGAGCAGCGCACCGAGCTGCGCAAGACCGTCCGCGGCAGCGACACCGCCGAGCCGGTCATCCCCTTCGCCCAGCCCGGCTCGCTGACCCGGGTCTACGCGGTCGCCTCGGGCAAGGGCGGCGTCGGCAAGTCCAGCGTCACCGTGAACCTGGCCGCCGCGCTGGCGAAGAAGGGCCTGTCGGTGGGCGTCGTGGACGCCGACATCTACGGCCACTCGGTGCCCCGGATGCTCGGCGTGGACGACAAGCCGACCCAGGTCGACAACATGATCATGCCGCCGCAGTCCTACGGCGTGAAGGTCATCTCGATCGGCATGTTCACCCCGGGCAACACCCCGGTGGTCTGGCGCGGGCCGATGCTGCACCGAGCGCTGCAGCAGTTCCTCGCCGACGTGTGGTGGGGCGACCTGGACGTGCTGCTGATGGACCTCCCGCCCGGCACCGGTGACGTGGCGATCTCGGTGGCCCAGCTGGTGCCGAACGCCGAGATCCTGGTCGTGACGACGCCGCAGCTCGCCGCCGCCGAGGTGGCCGAGCGGGCCGGTGCGATCGCCACCCAGACCCACCAGCAGGTCGTCGGCGTCGTGGAGAACATGTCCTGGCTGGAGCTGCCCGACGGCTCCCGGATGGACGTCTTCGGTTCCGGCGGCGGCCAGGCCGTCTCCGACGCGCTCACCAAGACCCTCGGTGCGCGGGTGCCGCTGCTGGGCCAGATCCCGCTGGACACCCGGCTCCGCGAGGCCGGGGACGCCGGGGCACCGATCGTGCTCGCCCAGCCCGACGCCCCCGCCGCGCAGTCGCTGTCCGCGATCGCCGACGCCCTCGCCGTCCGCCAGCGCGGGCTGTCCGGCATGTCGCTGGGGCTGACCCCGGTCAAGCGGTAGCCACCCCCGCACGACAGAGGCCGGTCACCCCACGCGGGGTGACCGGCCTCTGTCGTCGGACGTGTGCGGTCAGCGCCCCGCTGCCTCGGCGTGGTGCTCCAGGGCGGCGTCGACCCAGAACTGCAGGTCCTCGTCCTCCGTGAGCGCCTCCTCGGCGACGGTGATCCACCCCTCGCCCATCGACCGGCCCGTGCCCATCTCTGCCCGGCGGGCGCCGCGCGCCTCCAGGTACTCGGCATCGCGACTGCGGGACACGCGCACGAGCAGTGCGCCTCCGCCGCCCGAGACGGAGACCACCATCTTCTCGTCGACCATGAACGCCAGGCCGCCGAACATCGTCACCTCACGGACGTCCCGGTCCGACAGCGCAGTGCGGACGCGGTCCGCGAGCTCAGCGTCGTGAGCCATCCACCGGCTCCTCCCTGTCGAGTTGCAGAGTCCGGAGACGCGGCCTAGATGACCTATTCCAAGGGGTAGGCGCCTTCGATGGCGTTCCCGGGGGAACGTTGGCAAGCCGTGCGTCTTGACCGCGTTCCCGCGGGAACGTCTGGTGAGTGGGCTCGGCGTGGTGTGACCAGGTGCGGGGCGAGGGTGCCCAGGCTCGGCGCTGGAACCCAACGTCGAACCTCGGAGGTCCTCGTGGACGCCGATCTGGACACCCTCGCCACCGCACTCTATGTACGCACCGACGACCTGCTGAAGACCTTTCCCGAGCATGCGCCGGCCCGCCCGCGAGTCGGGATCGCCCCGCGATTGACCGACGCCGAGTTGGCCACCTTGGCGGTGATGCAGGCGCTGCTGAGCCGCACCAGCGAGGCCCGCTGGCTGCGCTACGCCCACGCCGAGCTGCACCACTTGTTCCCCTACCTGCCCCAACAGCCCGGCTACAACAAGCGGCTGCGCGCGCTGGCGAACACGCTGCGCTGGCTGATCGGCATGCTGGCCCGCGACACCAGCCTGTGGGCCGATGACGTGTGGGTGGCCGACTCCACGCCGGTGGAGTGCGCCCGCTCCCGGACCACGGTGCACCACTCGGAGCTGGCCGGCTGGGCCGAGTACGGCTACTGCGCCAGCCACTCCCGCTGGTTCTGGGGCCTGCGGCTGCACCTGCTGTGCACCCTGCACGGCCTGCCCGTCGGCTTCGCCCTGGCCGGCGCCAAGGCCGATGAGCGCGAGGTGCTGTTGGGCATCCTCGATGCCGATCCGGCACTGGCCGCCGGCCGCCGCGGGCAGACGGTGATCGCGGACAAGAACTACTACGGCCGGGCCTTCGAAGCTGACCTGGCCGCCGCCGGCATCACCCTGCTGCGCCCTGCCCGCGCCGGGGAGTCCCCCGCCCGGGCACCGCGTTCTTCAAGCCACTACGCCAGATCATCGAGTCGATCAACGACACCTTCAAAGGCCAACTCGACCTGGAACAACACGGCGGCCACACCCCAGCCGGGGTCTGGGTCCGTGTCCTCCAGCGAGTCCTGGCACTCACCGTCGTCATCTGGCACAACGACCACATCGGCGCACTAACACCAAGATCACTAATCGCCTACGACCACTGACCCTTGGAATAGCTCATCTAGGGGCAGCCGGTGTTCCAGCCGGTCAGTGCCTGCCACTCGTGGTCGAACCCGAGCGTGCCGTACCGGCCCGTGGCGAGGGGGAGCAGTGCGCCCTGCTCCGGGCCGAAGCCGATCCAGCGGGCGGCCAGGACCCGCAGCACGTGGCCGTGCGCCACGAGGGCGACGTCCCCGTCGGCCAGCAGCGGGCGGGCCTTCTCCAGCACCCGGTCGACCCGTTCGGCCACCTGCGCCAGCGTCTCGCCCGGGGTCTCGCCGGGGACCGTGCCGTCGTGCCACAGGGACCAGGAGCGGCCGACCCGCTCGCTGATCTCCGGCGTCGTCAGCCCCTCCCAGCCGCCGTAGTCGACCTCGACGAGGTCCGGCTCCAGCTGGGCGTCGATGCCGCCCTCGAACAGCCCGGCGAGCTCGGCGGTGTGCCGGGCCCGGACCAGCGGGCTGACGAAGGCGTGCGTGATCTCCCGCTGTCCGAGCACCGGGCGCAGCCGTCGGCCGTCGTCCTCGCCGTGCGGCAACAGCGGCAGGTCGGTCAGGCCGGTGTGCTGCCCGCTCGCGCTCCACTCGGTCTGCCCGTGCCGGACGACCACCAGCTCACCCACGACGTTCCTCCCCTGCGGGGACCGGTACCGGTCCCGCCTCGGTTGCTGCCTCGGTCCGGCCACCGGCGGACGCCGTGCCGGCCACGGCCATGACGACCACTGACCCCAGGATGACCAGCAGCGGCGCGCTCCAACCACCGCTCGCCTCGTGCACGGTGCCGATCACCAGGGGGCCGGTCGCGGCCACGACGTAACCGCCACCCTGCACCATCGCCGAGAGACGGCGGTTCTCGGTCAGGTCCCGGGACCGGCGGACGATCGCGATGAAGACGACGGTGATGCCGCCGCCCTGGGCAATCCCGGCCAGCGAGCACCACAGGGCCCACAGCGACGGGGCGGTCAGCAGCCCCAGCGGCAGCGCCGCCCAGACGACGGTGACCGCCAGCAGCACCATGGACGGGCGCTTCCACCAGGCCACCAGCGCCGGGACGGCGAAGGCGCCGACCACGGCGAACACCTGGAACAGCGCGGAGCTGGCCCCGGCCGCCGCCCGGGTCATCCCGTTCACGTCGGCCAGCAGGGTGGGCAGCCACGCGGTCGCCCCGTAGTAGCTGAACGCCTGGCCGGCGAAGGCGAGCGTGAGGCCCCAGGCCGCCGGCTGCCGCCAGACCGAGCGGCCGGGCGCGACCGGTGCCGGCGGAGGCGGCGCGGTGCCCGCCGCCTCGGCCGCGGCGGTGCGGGCGACCTGCTGGCGCAGTGCGGCGGTCCAGACGGTGGCGGCGACGACGACCAGGAGCCCCCAGGCGGCCAGCGCGACCTGCCAGCCGACCAGGTCGGCGAGTGGGGCGGTGAGGGCGGAGGTGAGCGTGGAGCCGATGTTGAGCGCCGCCGTGTAGGCGGCGGTGACCACGTTGGTGGCGCCGGGGAAGTCGCGGCCGATGACGACCGGGACGACGACGTTGCCGACGGTGATGGCCAGGCCGATGACGACGGTGCCCGCGATCGCGGCGGTGGGGCTGCCCAGCGAGCGCAGCAGCGTGCCGGCGAGCACCCCGGCCATCGAGACGACGACCGCGCGGTGGACCCCGGTGCGGGCGATGAGCAGCGACGCCAGCGGGGCGGCCAGTCCGAAGCAGAGCACCGGGATGCTGGTCAGCAGCCCGATCGTGCCGGTGGAGACCCCCAGGTCGGCCCGCATGGCGTCGATCACGGGGGCGATCGCCACCAGCGGCCCGCGCAGGTTCAGTGCGACCAGCACCACCCCGGCCAGCAGGAGGAGCGGCACGGCGGTCGCCCCGGCCCGCCCTTTGGATCGCGCCAGGCCACCTCGTTGCACCGGTCCACCTTCCTCCAGCGGTCGGTGCCGGTCGATGGCGGGGGACGGCAGGTGGCGCCGGTCACAGTCCACGGAGTCGGGAAGGGTCGGCCAACGGGACACCTTGTGCACAACAGGACCCGCCGGCACGGCCGCGGGCGCCGGACACCCGATGCGCAGGAGGACCCATGACCACCGCCACCACCCCGCTCACCTTCGACCTCGGTGGGGACCTGACCGTCCACCGCCTCGGCTACGGCGCCATGCAGCTGACCGGACCCGGCGTCTGGGACCAGCCGGCCGACCGCCCGGGCGCCATCGAGGTCGTGCGGGCCGCGGTCGAGGCGGGGGTCGACTTCATCGACACCGCCGACTCCTACGGTCCGCAGGTCAGCGAGCAGATCATCGCCGAGGCCGCGTTCCCGTACCCCGACGGGCTGGTCATCGGCACCAAGGCGGGCCTGACCCGCACCGGCCCCGGCGTGTGGCCCGTCTGTGGTCGCCCCGAGTACCTCACCCAGCAGGTCGAGCTCTCGCTGCGCAACCTCAAGGTCGACCGGATCGACCTCATCCAGCTGCACCGGATCGACCCCCAGGTGCCGCTGGCCGACCAGCTCGGCGCCTTCGCCGACCTCAAGGAGCAGGGCAAGGTGCGCCACATCGGCGTCTCCGAGGTCTCCGTCGACGAGCTGGAGCAGGCTCGCGAGATCACCGAGATCGTCAGCGTGCAGAACCTGTACAACCTGACCAACCGGCAGTCCCAGGACGTGCTGGAGTACGCCGAGGCCGAGGGCATCGCCTTCATCCCGTGGTTCCCGATCGCCACCGGCGACCTGGCCAAGCCCGACAGCCCGGTCGCGGCGGTGGCGGAGGAGCTCGGCGCCACCCCGTCGCAGGTCGCGCTGGCCTGGCTGCTGCAGAAGTCCCCGGTGATCCTGCCGATCCCGGGCACCACGTCGGTCGACCACCTGACCGAGAACCTCGGCGCGGCCCAGCTCACCCTCTCCGCCGACGAGATGGCCCGCCTGGACGCCCTGGCCTGACGAAGGACCCCGTCCTCCTCACCCCTCGCACGCTCGGGGCGAGCCTCTGGACGGGGCCGTGGACCCCCGGTCGCGCTGTGCGCGGCCGGGGGTTCAGCATGTCCGGCATGGACGCCGATGTCTTCCGCCAGGTCAAGGACGCCGTTCGCCAGCTGGTGCGGGAGGTGGTGGTGCCCCGCGAGGAGGAGATCGACCTCGACGACCGGATCCCCGACGAGCTGCGCAGCGCCGCCGCGGAGATGGGCCTGTTCGGCTACGCGTTGCCCGAGGAGCACGGCGGCCTCGGCGTCACCATGAGCGAGGACGTCCAGCTGGCCTTCGAGTTCGGCTACACGACCCCGGCGTTCCGGTCGCTGTTCGGCACGAACAACGGCATCGCCGGACAGGTGATCGCCAAGTTCGGCAACGAGGAGCAGCAGAAGGCGTACCTGCCCCGGCTGGCGGCCGGTGAGCTGATCGGCTCCTTCGCGCTCACCGAGGCCGAGGCCGGCTCCGACCCGGCCGGGCTGCGCACCACCGCCCGCCGGGACGGCGACGGGTGGGTGATCAGCGGCGGGAAGCGCTACATCACCAACGCGCCGATCGCCGACCTCTTCGTCGTCTTCGCGCGCACCGATCCGGCCGAGCGCGGTGGCCGGGGGATCTCCACCTTCGTGGTGGACGCGACCGCCCCCGGGGTCACCGTCGGCCCGAAGGACAAGAAGATGGGCCAGTCCGGCGCGTGGACCGCCGAGGTGTTCTTCGACGACGCCCGGGTCGACGCCGGTGCGCTGATCGGCGAGGAGGGCCGCGGCTACGCCAAGGCGCTGACCGTGCTCTCCCGCGGCCGGCTGCACATCGCCGCGCTGTGCGTGGGGATGGCGCAGCGGGTGCTCGACGAGTCGGTCGCCTACGCCGCCACCGCGAAGCAGGGCGGGGCGCCGATCGGCCGATTCCAGCTGGTGCAGGCGATGCTCGCCGACATGCACACCGAGCTGCTGGCCGCCCGCAGCATCGTCGTCGACGTCGCCGCGCGGTACGACTCGGGCGAGGACACCTCCGTCGGGCCCTCGGCGGCGAAGCTCTTCTGCAGCGAGATGGTCGGCCGGGCCACCGACCGCGCGGTGCAGGTGCACGGCGGGCTGGGCTACCTGCGGACGACACCGGTCGAGCGCTTCTACCGGGACGCCCGGCTGTACCGGCTCTACGAGGGCACCAGCGAGGTGCAGAAGGTGATCATCGGCAACGCGCTGCTCCGCGCCGCCGGCATGCCCCGTAGCTGACGGAAGGCCCCCTCGCCGGGGCGAGGGGGCCGGACGTCCAGCTAGGCGGGCGTGTGCTCGGGGCCGGTGCCGGGGTGCAGCAGCGGGCCGGCGTGACCCTGCCCGCTGCTCAGCGCGGCCACGAACTCGCGCAGCAGGTCGCCGCCGTTGTGCCGGGCCCGCCAGTCCAGCTCGATGCGGGCCCTGGTGGTGTCCAACGGTGGCACCCCGATCCCCAGGTCCAGCCAGCCGGGCTCGATCTGCAGCAGGCGGGCGAGGAACGCTGCCTGCATGCCGGTGCGCAGCACGACCGCCGGCACCGGCACCCGCCGTGCGCCCAGCGCGCCGGCCAGCCCGTCGGCGTCGAAGTTGGGCGGGGCCGTGAGG
The DNA here is from genome assembly GCF_011039295.1 of Modestobacter sp. KNN46-3. Taxonomy (NCBI): domain Bacteria; kingdom Bacillati; phylum Actinomycetota; class Actinomycetes; order Geodermatophilales; family Geodermatophilaceae; genus Modestobacter; species Modestobacter sp. KNN46-3. The sequence goes on from NZ_JAAKGN010000041.1 coordinate 25,375, forward strand.
TTGAACGCGCCCGGTGCCCGGCGGTCGATGATCCGGGAGATCGCGTCGGCGACGTCGTCGGCGTGCACGAACCCGAGGTGCAGGGAGCTGGGCAGCGGCAGCGGGAGCAGCTTGGCCACCGCACCGGGCAGGGCCCGCGCGGCCGGGAAGAAGACCGGGCCGAGGAAGTACTGGCCGATCTCGCTGGCCGCGTCGGGCTGCAGCACCAGCGTCGGGCGGGTCACCGAGACGGTGACGTCGGGGTGCGCTGCGTCGAAGTCCCGCACGAACTGCTCGCACTGCACCTTCTGCCGGCTGTACTGGGAGCTGGGGACGCCGGTGGCGGGCCAGTCCTCGCCGACCGGGTGGGTCTGCGGGCCGGCGGCGTACGTGCCGATCGAGGACATGTGCACCACGTGCCGGACGCCGGCGGCGCCGGCGGCGGCGAGCACCCGGGCGGTGCCCTCGATGTTGACGGCGTGCAGCAGGTCGGGCTCCCGGTCCGGGGTCAGCGCCCAGGCCAGGTGCACGACGACGTCGACGCCGTCGAGGAACTCGGCCAGCACCGGCTCGCTGTCCGGGGAGCCCAGGTCGGCGCGGAACCACCGCACCCCTGCGTAGGGCTCGGTCTCCGGTGGGCGGCGGCGGGCCAGCCCGCGCACCTCGGCCACGCCGGTGTCGGCGAGGGCGCGCAGCAGCGCCGTCCCCACGTTGCCGCTCGCGCCGGTGATCGCGACGGTCATGCCCGGGAGGAGTCCGCTGTTCAGCTCAGCCATGCCCCGGGCGCTACCCGCGTGACCCCGTCGTCACCCGTCGCCGGTCGAGCGGGCCCGGGAGGGCGCGGTCGGTCCTCCGGGTGGAGCCGCACCGCGATCAGGGCGACGTCGTCGGTGACGTTCGCGGGCACCAGCCGGGCCAGCAGGGTGTCGCACAGCTCGTCCACCGGCCGCTGACCCAGGTCGGCGACCGCTGCCTGCAGCTCGGCCAGCCCCTCGTCGAGGTCCGCGCCGCGCCGTTCGATGAGGCCGTCGGTGTACAGCAGCAGGGTGGCGTCGTCCGGGAGCGCCGCCTCGTGACCGGCGCGGACGACGTCGGCCGAGACGCCGAGCATCAGGTCGGGCCGGGTGTGGAGCACCGTGCTCGTGCCGTCGGGGGCCAGCAGCAGCGGCGGGGGGTGGCCGGCGCTGGCCCAGCGCAGCAGGCGGGTCGCACTGCCCGGCAGGTCGGGCCGCCGCTCGATCCGGGCCAGCAGCGCGGTGGCGAGGGTGCTCACGTCCAGGCCGAGCGCGGTCCGCTCGGCCCGGCGCAGGACCGCGGGGAGGTCACCGCCGTCGTCGTAGGCCAGGGCGCGCATCAGCCCGCGCCACTGGCCCATCGCCGCGGCCGCGCGGCTGTCGTGCCCGACGACGTCGCCGATCACCAGGACCGTGGACCCGTCGTGCTGCAGGAACGCGTCGTACCAGTCGCCGCCGACCTGGGCGCCGTGCGCGGCCGGCTGGTACCGGACGACGACGTGCAGGTGGTCCGGCTCCGGTGGCGGGGTGAGCAGCGCCTGCTGGAGCCGGTCGGACAGCGCCCGCTCCTGGGCCGCCTGCTCCTCGAGCCGGCGCAGCTCGGCGGCCTGCTCGGCGGCGGCCCGCCGGTCGGTGAGGTCGCGGAAGGAGACCACGACACCGGTGACGGCGCCGTCCTCGATCGTGGGGACGGCGACCAGCTCGACCGGCACCGGGGTGCCGTCACTGCGCCAGAACACCTCGTCGTCGGCGACCACGGGGACACCGGTGCGCAGCGCCTGCCAGGTGGGGCACTCCTCGCGGGGGTAGGGGGAGCCGTCGCGGCGGTGGCGGTGGATCAGCGCGTGCTGCTCACCGCCGAGCTGCTCTTCCCGGCTGTGGCCGGTGATCCGGATGGCCGCGGGGTTGACGAACTCGACCCGGCCCTCGGTGTCCAGCCCGTAGATGCCGTCGGCGGTGTTGGCCAGCACCTTCTCGGACAGCTCGAGCGCCCGGGACAGCTGCGCCTCCACCGTGCGGAGGTGGGCGAGGTCGGCCGAGCGGGCCGCGTCCAGCCGGCGCAGCGCCTCGGCCTCCTCCTGCGCGGCGGTGGCCTGAGCGGCGGTGCGGGCGGCGGCCAGCCGGTCGGTGACGTCCGTGCCGTTGGGCAGGAGGTAGGCGGTCCCGGTGGCCTGGTCCTGGACCAGCTGCAGGGTCAGGTCCAGCGTCCGCTCGCTGCCGTCGGCCTGGAACCAGGGGGTCTGCGCGCGCACCGGGGCGCCGCCGGCCGCCACCTCGGCGCACCAGGCGCGGACCCGGTCGGCCACCGCGACGCTCCCGCTCCACCAGCCGGTGGCCCAGAACGGCCGGCCGATCTCCTCGGCCGGGGTCAGCCCACTGCCCTCGAACGCCTGCCGGTTGGCGGCGAGCAGGGTGCCGTCGGTGCGGCAGATCGCGAGCAGGGCGAGGCTCGTGTCGTCCAGGGCGTGGAACCAGGCCGGCGCGCCGCCCACGGCGACAGCGCCGTCGGCCGGTGGGCTGGGCTGGGGGACGTCGATCTCGGGCTCCTGGCTCGGGTGCGGGGTGCGGGGTGCGGCTGCCGGCTGCTGCTCGGGACGAGCATGCCGGGGCCCACCGACGAACGGTGCGGACGGGGCCGGTCAGCGGCGCGGCGCCCCGGCCGTGCGCACGTGTGCGGTGACGAGCTCCGCGGTCCGCTCGGCGGCCAGTTCGGGGATCCAGTGGCCGACGTCCTCGAGCACCTCCAGCGCGTACGGGGCGGCGACGAACTCCGCGGTCGCCTCGGTCGCGGCCCGGCCCAGGAAGGGGTCCCGGGCACCCCAGACGTGCAGGGTCGGCACCCGCACCGTGCCCACCGGGGCACCGCCGGCGAGCGGCAGCGCCCGGTACCAGTTCAGCGCCGCGGTGAGCGCCCCGGGCTCGCGCATCCGGGCCACGTAGCGGTCCACCAGCTCGGCCGGCAGCCCGCCCTGGCCGAGCGTCCGGCGCAGCACCGTGCCGCGGCCGGCCAGCAGCACCGCCTCCGGGACGGCGGGCAGCTGGAAGAACCCGACGTAGGCCGACCGCACCCCCTGGTCGCTGTGGCCCAGCGCCTGGCTCATCGCCGCGGGATGTGGCACTGACAGGGCGGTCAGCGTGCGCACCCGCCAGGGGTGCCAGGCCGCCAGCGCCCAGGCCGCGATCCCGCCCCAGTCGTGGCCGACGACGTGCGCGCTGGTCAGGCCGGCGGCGTCCAGCATCGCCAGGACGTCATCGACGACCGTCCGCAGCCGGTAGGCCGAACGCCCGCTCGGCCGGGCACCGGGGGAGTACCCGCGCTGGTCCGGGGCGAGCGTGCGCAGGCCGGCCGAGTGCAGGGCCGGGCTCAGCCGGTCGAAGGCGCCGGCGTCCTGCGGGAACCCGTGCAGCAGCACGACGGGCTCGCCGTCGGTCGGCCCGGAGTCGCGGACGTCGAAGACGAGGTCGCCGTTCCGGAAGGTGTCCATGCCCGGCTCACTGCCCGCTCCGCCCGCGGCTCACGCGGGAACCGTCTCAGGAGGCGTCCGGGTCGATCAGCGCCAGACCGGAGGCCGGGTCGTGCCGGCGCTGCAGGTGGCTCGCGCCGGTGGTGACCACCACCTCGAGGGTCGGGCGGGTCACGGCACGGAGCAGGTGCCCGCCGACGGTCGACCCGTCCCGCCGGCCGCACACCACGCCCGGCAGGTCCTGCTGCTCGGCCCAGCCGGTGAGCCCGCTCACGACCTCGTCGCCGGTGTCGAAGACGACGGCGTGCTGTCGGGGCGGGCCGTCGGTGAGCAGCGTCGTCCGCATCCGGGTCAGCTGCCCAGGCGGGCCTTGAGCATGACCTTGCCCTGCTCACCGCCCTTGCGGCTCTCGTGCTGCGCCTTGCGGAAGAACTCCGCCAGCTCGGAGTCGCCCGCGCGCTCGGCGTCCTGGACGTAGGTCTCCAGGCGGAGCGCGTTGTCCAGGCTGGCCTGGGTGAACCAGAGGAGGTTGTAGTCCTTGTCAGCGGTGCCGGTGACGTCGCCGGCTTCGTGGGTGCTCATGGCGTGGTCCTCCGTCCCGTGTGTGATCTGGACCACTTACCCCTACCTCACGATTCCCGCCCAAACATCCGGACGGGCTCCGTGGCAGCCGGCCCGATCCCGGGCCGGCCGTCGTTTTCGTGCCCGGGTCAGGGGTAGCCGGTCAGGGGACGATGAAGTCGACGCGAGGGGATCTCGCCATGAGTCGCACTGTCGCTGACGTCCTGCTGGAACGACTGCACGAGTGGGACGTGGAGAAGGTCTTCGCCTATCCGGGGGACGGGATCAACGGGATCCTGGCGTCCTTCGGCAAGCAGGACCACCTGCAGTTCATCCAGTCCCGGCACGAGGAGATGTCCGCCTTCGAGGCGGTCGGCTACGCCAAGTTCACCGGCCGCGTCGGGGTCTGCCTGGCCACCTCCGGCCCGGGCGCCATCCACCTGTTGAACGGCCTGTACGACGCGAAGCTCGACCACGTGCCGGTCGTCGCGATCGTCGGGCAGACCGACCGCAGCGCCATGGGCGGGTCCTACCAGCAGGAGGTGGACCTGCTGTCGCTGTTCAAGGACGTCGCCCACCACTACGTGCACGTGGTGAACGTGCCCGAGCAGCTGCCCAACGTCCTGGACCGGGCCATGCGGACAGCGGCGGCCGAGCACGCGCCGACGGCGATCATCATCCCGGCCGACGTCCAGGAGCTGGACTACAGCCCACCGACGCACGAGCACAAGATGGTGCCCTCGGGCGGGGTGCACACCTCCATGCCGCAGGTGACCCCGGACGACCCCTCGATCCGCGCCGCCGCCGACCTGCTCAACGCAGGGGAGAAGGTGGCGATGCTCGTCGGGCAGGGTGCCCGGGGTGCCCGCGCCGAGGTGGTCGAGGTCGCTGACCTGCTCGGTGCCGGGGTGGCCAAGGCGCTGCTGGGGAAGGACGTGCTCCCCGACGACCTGCCGTTCGTCACCGGGTCGATCGGGCTGCTGGGCACGCGCCCCACCTGGGACATGATGAAGGACTGCGACACCCTGCTGACCGTGGGGTCGAACCTGCCCTACAGCGAGTTCTTCCCCGAGTACGACCAGGCCCGCGCCGTGCAGATCGACCACGACGCGAAGTACATCGGGATGCGCTACCCCTACGAGCTCAACCTCGTCGGCGACGCGGCGGCCACGCTGCGCGCGCTGGTCCCGCTGCTGGAGCGCAAGCAGGACCGGTCCTGGCGGGAGGGCATCGAGGACGACGTCCGGCGGTGGTGGGAGACCATCCACATGCGGGCGATGACCGACGCCGACCCGGTCAACCCGATGCGGCTGTTCTGGGAGCTCAACGACCGTTTGCCCGGCAACGCGATCCTCACCGCGGACTCCGGGTCGGCGGCGAACTGGTACGCCCGGCACCTCCGGTTCGGCCCGGACAACCGCGGCTCGCTGTCGGGCACCCTGGCCACCATGGGCCCGGCCGTGCCCTACGGGATCGGCGCCAAGTTCGGCCATCCGGACCGGCCGGTGATCGCCTTCGCCGGGGACGGCGCGATGCAGATGAACGGCCTGGCCGAGCTGATCACCATCTCCCGCTACTGGCAGGAGTGGACCGACCCGCGGCTGGTCGTGGCGGTGCTGCACAACAACGACCTCAACCAGGTGACCTGGGAGATGCGGGCCATGGGCGGGGAGCCCAAGCTGGCGGAGTCGCAGACCCTCCCGGACATCTCCTACGCGGCCTTCGCCGCCGGGCTGGGGTTCGAGGCGATCACCGTCGACGACCCCGAGCAGGTCGGCCCGGCCTGGGACCGCGCGCTGGCAGCCGGAAAGCCGGCGGTCATCGACGTGCTGTGCGACGCGGACGTCCCGCCGATCCCGCCGCACGCCACGCTCGACCAGATGACCGAGACGGCCAAGTCGCTGTTCAAGGGTGACGAGAACGCCTGGGGAGTGGTCAAGCAGGGCGCCAAGACCAAGATCCAGGAGTTCCTGCCGCACCGGAGCTGAGCCGTGGCCACCACCGATCTCCCCGATCCGCGCACCCTGTGGCCGAGGCCCGCCGGCGAGCACGGCGCCCGGTTGCCCCACTTCGCGGCGATGTGCGGCGCCGGGCGGTTCGAGCGCCGGCTCTTCGACGGCGTCGTCGAGCCGGTGCACGGTCGTGTCCGGCCGCCGGGTGACGCGCCCGGTCTCGGGCTGAGGGTGCGCACCGAGGACGTCGAGGACCTCCGCATCGGCTGACCGAGGTCACCGGTGCGGTCCGGCGCCCGCGGTCCGCGGGCGCCGTCACCAGAGGAACGAGGAGGAACGAGGAGGAACGAGGAGGAACGATGCAGGAACACGAGTTCGTGTCCGCCGTGCAGCAGTCCGCCCGCATCCCCGACCACGAGCACGCCGTGCAGGCGGTCCGGTCGACCCTC
>NZ_JAAKGN010000042.1:0-31603 GCF_011039295.1 Modestobacter sp. KNN46-3
GCAGCATCACCACGGCGTCGACCCCGTCGACGCCCGGCTCCCCCGCCCGGCGGACCCCGCCCACCTGGACCAGCTGCGGGCGGCCACCGACCGCGCGGCCGCCACCGCCGAACCGCTCTCCTCCCCGCACGCCGGTGCCCCCGAGGAGCTGCTGACCCGGGCCGAGCAGGCGATCGAGTCGGCGTCGGCGGACCTGCTGGAGCTCAGCCACGACCTGCACGCCCACCCCGAGGAGGGGTACGAAGAGCACCGCTCGGCCAGGGCCGTGGCCGACCTGCTGGCCCGCTCCGGGATCGAGGCGGAGGTCGGCGTCTTCGGCCTGGAGACGGCGCTGCAGGCCAGGGTCGGCAGCGGCGGGCCGACGGTGGCGGTGCTGGCGGAGTACGACGCGCTGCCCGGGATCGGCCACGGCTGCGGCCACAACGTCATCTGCGCATCCGCCGTGGGTGCCTTCCTCGGCCTGGCCGCCGTGCTGGCCGACGGCGGGGTCGCCGGGACGGCGCTGCTGCTGGGAACCCCGGCCGAGGAGGGCGGCGGCGGCAAGGAGCTGATGGCCCGCGCCGGTGCCTTCGACGGTGTCGACGCCGTGGTGATGCTGCACCCGTTCTCCTACGACGCCGCGGTGCAGCCCTTCCTCGGCCGCCGCCAGCTGCGGGTCGTCTACACCGGCATCGCCGCACACGCCTCGGCCCAGCCGTTCATGGGCCGCAACGCGCTGGACGCCGTGGTCGCCGGCTACAACGGCGTGGCGATGCTGCGCCAGCACGTCCCGGACACCGACCGGGTGCACGGCGTGATCACCGACGGCGGGCAGCGGCCCAACGTCGTCCCGGAGACCGCCGAGGCGTTGTACTACGTGCGGTCCGCGACACCGGAGACGCTGGCCGACCTCAGCCGCCGGGTGGAGGCGGTGATGGCCGCCGCGGCGGCGATGACCGGGTGCGGGTACGAGCTGTTCTGGGACGAGCTGCCGGCCTACCTGCCGATCCGGGCCAACCTGGAGCTCGCCGCCCGGTGGACCCGTCACCAGGCCCGCCGCGGCCGGACCGCCCTCCCGCCCGGGGTGACCCCGGCGTCGCTGGCCGGGTCGACCGACCTGGGCAACGTGAGCGTCCGGGTCCCCTCGATCCACCCGATGATCGCCATCGCCGGGCCGGACACCTCGATGCACACCACCGGCTTCGCCGAGGCCGCTGCCTCCCCGGCCGGTGACCGGGCGGTGCTGGACGGCGCGGTGGGCCTGGCGCTCACCGCCCTGGACGCACTGGTCGACCCGGCCGTGCTGGCCGCGGCGAGGGCGGAGTTCGAGGCCGAGGGCGGCGTCCTGGAGCTCACCGACCTGCTGGGGTGACCCGTCCGAGCGCTCAGCGGATGGTGCCGGTGTCGGACAGCGGCGCGTCGCGCAGCTCCCGGTACAGCCGGGCCAGGTCGGGCAGCTGGTGGTGGGCGTTGAGCCCGCTGGGGTTCGGCGCGACCCAGGTCGTCACCCCGCCGACCCGCTCGGGCTGGCGTCCCAGCGTGGCCCGCGGCCGGTCGAAGGCCTGCCGCCAGGCGGTGACCCCGAGGACGGCGAGCACCCGCGGCCGGTACCGGGCCACCAGCGCCTCGAGCGCCTCCGCGCCGGCCCGCAGCTCGGCGGGGTCCAGCTCGGCCGCCGTCCGGGTCGGCCGGTCGACGACGTTGGTCACCCCGAGCCCGTGGCGCAGCAGCTCCGGGCCCTCTGCCGGGGTCAGCCGGCGCGGGGTGAGGCCGGCCAGGTGCAGCGCCGGCCAGAACCGGTTGCCCGGCCGGGCGAAGTGCTGACCTGTCTCCGCCGAGCGCAGCGACGGGTTGATCCCGCAGAACAGCACGTCCAGCCCGGGGGCGATCAGGTCGGGCACCGGTTTCGACCTCCCGCTCGCCGTCATGGCTGCCATGATCCCGCCCCGGTGTGCGGCCGGGCCCGGCACGGGTGAGGCTGTCCCGGGCACATCGCCTGCGAGACCAGTCGACGGACAGAGGAGCACCATGGCGCGGGCAGCGGTCACCGGCAGCAGCGGGAAGCTCGGCCGGGCGGTGGTCACCCACCTGGTCGAGCAGGGCTGGGACGTCCTCGCCCTGGACCGGGTGCCCAGCCCGCGGGCCGACGTGGAGTCCGCGGTCGTCGACCTCACCGACGCCGGCCAGGCGGTCGAGGCGCTGGCCGGCTTCGACGAGCACCGCGCGCCGATCGACGCCCTGGTGCACCTCGCCGCCGTCCCGGCTCCCGGGCTCCTGCCGAACGCGGCCACCTTCGCCAACAACGTGACCGCCTCGTACAACGTCTACAGCGCCGCGCTGCGGGCCGGCGTCCGGAAGATCGTGTGGGCCTCCAGCGAGACGGTGCTGGGCCTGCCCTTCGACGAGGCCCCGCCCTACGTCCCGGTCGACGAGGAGTACGCGCCCCGGCCGACGACCACCTACTCGCTGGTCAAGACGCTGGAGGAGGAGCTGGCCCGGCAGCTGTGCCGCTGGCACCCGGACCTGTCGATGACCGGGCTGCGGTTCAGCAACGTCATGTACCCCGAGGACTACGCCGCCTTCCCCGGCTACGACGCCGACCCGGCCCTGCGGCGCTGGAACCTGTGGGGCTACATCGACGCCCGCGACGGCGCCCAGGCGGTGCGCCGCGGCCTGGAGCACCGCGATCCGGGGGCCGACGTGTTCATCGCGGCCAACGCCGACACGGTCTCCGCCCGGCCGAACGACGAGCTGCTGGACGCGCAGTTCCCCGGCGTCCCGCGCCGCCGGGAGGTCGGCGTGCACGACACGCTGCTGTCGATCGACAAGGCCCGCCGGGTGCTCGGCTTCGCGCCCGAGCACTCCTGGCGGGACTCCGTCGGCCGGTGATCAGTCGGCTGCTCCTGCTCGGCGCCACCGGCGACCTGGCCGGCCGCTTCCTGCTGCCCGCCCTCGCCGAGTCGCTCGCGGCGGGCCGGCTGCCGGCGGGGCTGCAGCTGTTGGGGGCCGCCGAGCAGGACTGGGACGACGCCCGGTTCGCCGAGCACGTCGCCACCCGGCTGCGGGAGCACGCCGGAGACCTGCCCGCCGCGGCCCGGCAGGCGCTGGTGGACGCCGCCCGCTACCGCCGGGTCGACCTGGCCGAGCCGGACACCGTCGCGGCCGCGGTGACCGCGTTCACCGGGACCGGGCCGGTCGCCGGGTACCTGGCGCTGCCGCCCGTGCTGTTCCCCGCGGCCGTCCGGGCCCTGGGGGCGGCCGGGCTCCCGGCGGGCAGCCGGATCGCGGTGGAGAAGCCGTTCGGTCGGGACCTGCCCGACGCCCAGGCGCTGAACGCGCTGCTGGCGGAGGCGACCGGCGACGTCGAGGAGGCGGCCTTCCGGGTCGACCACTTCCTCGGCATGCCGGCGGTGGCCGCCCTGTCCGAGCTCCGGCAGCCCGGCGGCGTCCTGGCCGAGCGGTGGAGCGCCGAGCACCTCGCCCGGGTCGACGTCGTCTGGGAGGAGACGCTGGACGTCGGCGGCCGGGCCGGCTTCTACGACCGGACCGGCGCGGTGCGCGACGTGCTGCAGAACCACCTGGTCCAGGTGCTGACCGTGCTGGCGATGGAGCTGCCCGCGACGTCGGCCGAGGTCGACCTGCACCGGGTCCGGCTGGAGCTGCTCCGGGCGGTGCGGGTGCCCGAGGTGGGGGCCACCCGCCGGGCGCGCTACACGGCCGGCCCGTCCACCCGGGCCTACGTCGACGAGGACGGCGTCGACCCGGCCCGGTGCACCGAGACCTTCGCCGAGCTGGAGTTCACGGTGGACACGCCCCGGTGGGCCGGCACCCGGTTCGTGCTGCGCACCGGCAAGGCCCTGGCCGCCGACCGCAAGCACGTGGTGCTGCACCTCCGGGCGCCGGCGCCCGCGGAGTGCCCGCCGGGGGTCGAGCGGGTCGCCGAGGACCGGCTGCAGGTCCCGCTGGACGGCGCCGAGCAGGCCGGCGCCGGGGTGGTGGCGGTGCACGCACCGGGCGAGCGCATGGCCTACAGCGCAGTGCTCACCGACGTGCTCTCCGGCAGCAGCCGCACCGCGGTCAGCGCCGCGGAGGCGGAGGAGGCGTGGCGGTTCGTCGACCCGGTGCTGCGGGCCTGGGCCGCCGGCGAGCCGCCGCTGCTGGAGCACCCCGCCGGTTCGGCCGGGCCGGGCACGGAGTGACCTCCCGGCGTCGGTGGCCGGCCGGGGTGTCGCGGCTCGACCGACCCACGGCCGGCCCCCCGGAGTGGCCCCCGATGGCGGGGTCGACCAGACTGCCTCCGATGTCCGTGTCCTCCCGACTACGCCCGGTGAGGCCGTCGGGAGCACGCCGGGTGTGCCGCGAGGCACCCGGACGCACAGCAGTGGCCGCAGGACCCGTCCACGGGGGTGGAGCGGAGGTGGGCGAGACGCGCGAGGCACGGCTCGGCCACGGGGCCGCGCCCGGCACCGCTCCCCAGCCGGCCCACTGACCACAGATCCCGACCAGCGACGAGGAGGGTGCATGGACATCCCCGCCATGCGGGCCAGCTTCAGCAGGGCGGCCGCCCACGGAGACCAGGTCCCGCTGTGGTTCTACTCCCACCTGTTCCTGACCCACCCGGAGACGCGGGACATGTTCCCGGTGTCCATGGCGACCCAGCGCGACCGGCTGTTCGCCGCCCTGGGTGAGGTCATGGCCCGGGTCGACGACCTCGAGGCGCTGGTGCCGATCCTGCAGCAGCTCGGGCGGGACCACCGCAAGTTCGGCGCGCTCGCCGCCCACTACCCCGCGGTCGGGGCCAGCCTGCTGACCACCCTCGAGCACTTCGACGACGACTGGGACGACGAACTGGCCGCCTCCTGGACCGAGGCCTACGGCCTGATCGCCGAGGTCATGATCGGTGCGGCCGACGAGGCAGCCGAGCAGCCGGCCTGGTGGGAGGCCGAGGTGGTCGCGCACGAGCGGCGCACCCTGGACGTCGCCGTCGTGCACGTGCGCCCGCGGACGCCGCTGGAGTACCTGCCCGGGCAGGCGATCTCGCTGGAGATCGACCAGCGCCCGCGGTTGTGGCGGTGGTACTCCCCCGCCAACGCCCCCCGCGCCGACGGCGTGCTGGAACTGCACGTCAAGGCCCGCGACGGCGGCCCGGTCAGCTCCGCGCTGGTCCGGCTCACCCAGGTGGGCGACGTGATGCGGCTCGGGCCCCCGGTCGGGCACCTCAGCCTGGACACCGAGTCCGACCGCGACCTGCTGCTGGTCGCCGGCGGCACCGGCCTGGCGCCGCTGAAGGCGGTCGTCGACCAGGTCGCCCGGCACGGACCGCCCCGGCGGGTCGACCTCTTCGTCGGCGCGCGGACCGAGGACGCGTTCTACGACCGGGCCGACCTGCGCCGCCTGGAGCAGGAGCACCCGTGGCTGACCGTGACGCCGGCGGTCTCCCAGGAGAAGGGCTCGCCCTCCGAGCACGGGGACATCGGCGACGTCGTCCTCCGGCACGGCCCCTGGAACAGCCGGGACGTGTACATCGCCGGCAACCCGGCCATGATCGAGGACACCGTGACCCGTCTCATCCACTCGGGGGTGCCCATGTCGCGCATCCGCACCGAGGTGTTCGCCCCCAGCCGACCGAGCCCGACTCTCGACGGGAAGGTGACCGAATGACCACCAGCCACTCCGGGTCCGGCTACGAGGCGGGACCGCCCACGGCCGATGACCTCCGCGCCGTCCACTTCACCCCGGCGAGCATGCTGCACCCCGGCTACACCGACCGCGAGGTCGACGCCTTCGTGACCCGGGCGGCCGACGGGCTCGCCCAGCTCACCGACGAGAACGGCCGGCTCGCGCGGGAGAACGTCCAGCTCGCCGAGGAGAACGCCCAGCTGCGCGCGCACCTGCAGGCGCTGCAGGAGCAGGTGGACGCCGCGGCGTCCCGGCCCTCCCCCAGCGACCAGGCCGTCGGCATCCTGGCGACCGCGCAGCTGACCGCCGACGAGTACGTGGCCGAGGCGGAGGACTTCAGCCGGCAGATGACCAGCGAGGCGCGCGCGCAGTACGAGGAGCAGCTCACCGCGGCGCGGGAGAAGGCCGGCGCGATCATCGAGGCGGCGCAGGAGGCCGTGGCGGCGATGCGGGGCAACGGCGTCCCGATGGGCGACGCGCGCCAGCCGGAGTCCGAGGAGCTGCAGGAGCAGGTCGCCTACCTCAAGGCCTTCAGCCAGGCCTGCCGGGTGCAGCTGCGCTCCTACCTCGAGGCGCTGCTCAGCGACGTGGAGACGGAATGGGGACGGGCGCACCCGGGCGCGCTGCCCACGCCGCCGCGCGGGCCCCGGCCCCAGCAGCTCGAGCGCGGCCGGCCGGACGTGGCCTTCTCCGCCAACGCGACCGGCGAACCCGGCAGCGACCCCGAGCCCGCCGGGGCCGTCCCGGCGTCCCGCTCCTCCCCCTGAGCCGGACGACGCCCCGCGGCCCGGGCCGGCCGCGGGGCACCGGTCAAACGAGGCCGTGGGCGTGGACGGCCTCGGCGACCTGCAGGAAGCCGGCCACGTTCGCGCCGAGCACCAGGTCGCCGGGGGCGCCGTACTCCTCGGCCGTCTCGTGGCAGCGGGCGTGGATGGCCCGCATGATCTCCTCCAGCCGCTGCTCGCTGTGCTCGAAGGTCCAGCGGTCCCGGGAGGCGTTCTGCTGCATCTCCAGCGCCGAGGTGGCCACCCCGCCGGCGTTGGCCGCCTTCCCCGGGGCGAACGCCACCTCGCCGCCGCGGAGCTCCCGCACGGCGTCCGGCGTGGTCGGCATGTTGGCGCCCTCGACGACATAGCGGCACCCGTTGCCGATCAGCGCGCGGGCTGCGTCGGCGTCCAGCTCGTTCTGCGTGGCGCTGGGGATCGCGACGTCGCACGGGACGTCCCAGATGCTGCCGCCCTCGACGAAGTGGGCCGAGGCCACCCGGTCGGCGTAGCCACTGATCCGCGCCCGCTCGACCTCCTTGACCTGCTTGAGCACCTCGAGGTCGATGCCCTTCTCGTCGACCACGTAGCCGGCCGAGTCCGAGCAGGCCACCACCGTGCCGCCGAGCTGGTGCACCTTCTCGATCGCGTAGACCGCCACGTTGCCCGAGCCGGAGACGGTCACCCGCTTGCCGTCGAAGGAGTCACCGCGCACCTCCATCATCGCCGCGGCGAAGAAGGCCGCGCCGTAGCCGGTCGCCTCGGTGCGCACCTGCGCGCCGCCCCAGCCCAGCCCCTTGCCGGTGAGCACCCCGGACTCGTACCGGTTGGTGATCCGCTTGTACTGGCCGAACAGGAAGCCGATCTCCCGCCCGCCGACCCCGATGTCCCCGGCCGGGACGTCGGTGTACTCGCCCAGGTGCCGGTAGAGCTCGGTCATGAACGACTGGCAGAACCGCATCACCTCGGCATCCGACCGGCCCTTGGGGTCGAAGTCCGAGCCGCCCTTGCCGCCGCCGATCGGCATGCCGGTGAGCGCGTTCTTGAAGATCTGCTCGAAGCCCAGGAACTTCACGATCCCCAGGTTCACCGACGGGTGGAACCGCAACCCGCCCTTGTAGGGGCCCAGCGCCGAGTTGAACTCCACCCGGAAGCCACGGTTGATCCACACCTCGCCCCGGTCGTCCTGCCACGGCACCCGGAAGATGACCTGCCGCTCCGGCTCGCAGATCCGCTCGATCGTCTTCATCTCGGTGTACTCGCGGTGCCGGGCCAGCACGACGGCCAGCGAGTCCAGCACCTCGCGGACCGCCTGGTGGAACTCGGTCTCTCCGGGGTTCCGCTGCAGGACGTCCTGGTAGATCTGCTCGACGACCGCCGACACGTCGGTGTCCATGACCTGCTCCTGTCCTCGATGTAGCGTGCACCACACCACTGCCCCAGCGCTGCCGACTCAACCCGCCCCGTCCGGCGGCGGGGTGGCACGCGCCTGGCCGCTCAGGCCCCGCGGGCCGTCCGCAGCTGCTCGGCCAGGGCGGTGGCGAGCGCGGTGGTGTCCATGGCCGCGGTGACGATCGTGGCCCCCTGTGCCGCGTGGGACGCCGCCCCGGCGCCGTCGAACGCGTGCACGCCGACGGGCACGCCGGCGGCCCGGGCCCGCGTGATGACCGAGGAGAGGACCTCCCGCAGCTGCGCCGGGTCGCCGGCCAGCCCCAGGGAGGAGGCCAGGTCGACTGGGCCGACGTAGACCCCGTCGAGGCCGTCGACGGCCAGGACGGCGTCGAGCTCGGCCAGCGCCTGCGCGGTCTCCAGGACGACGAGCACCAGCGGTTCGTCCGCCCCGCCGGACAGCCGCCCGGCCGACCGGTTGCCCTGCGGCGCGTAGCGGCAGGCGGCGACGACCTCCCGCACGTGGTCGGCACCGAGCACGTTCGGGACCAGGACGCCGTGGGCACCCAGGTCCAGCGGCCGGCCCACGTCGGCGAAGTGCGCGCTGCGGGTGCGGACCAGCGGCACCGAGCCGGCCGCGGTCACCGCCGCGGTGACACCGGGCAGCTCCGCCTCGGCGAGCGCGCCGTGCTGCAGGTCCAGCACGACGAAGTCCGCGCCGCTGCGGGCCAGCAGCTCCGCGGTCACCACGCCGGGCAGCTGGCTCCAGATCCCGTGGCACGCCTCCCCGGCCGCCCAGCGGTCCCGGAGCGTCCGGGCCCCACTCGGCCTCGCGCTCACGCGTCCCATCCCGTGTCCCGCTCGGCGACCAGCACCTGCCCAGTCTGCCGCCTCATCCTCGCGCGGGACCGGCCCGGATGCCAGGATCTCTGGACCGCCGCCGTCCTCGGGGCTCCCCGTCGGGCGGCCGGTGCCCTGTTTGCCCGTCCCGGCGTGGCCACCGACCACCCGGCTCCCCCGAGAGCGAGCGCTGATGACCAGGACCCCGAGGACCGAGACCGACCCCGGAGCCAGCTCACCGGGCCGGTCGAGCGGCCTCTCCTCGCTGATGCGGCCGGTCAACGCCGTCGTCGAGCGGTACATCCCCAGCGCGCTGGTCTTCGCCGTCGTGCTGACCCTCGTCGTGGCCCTGCTCGCGCTGCTGCTCACCGACGCCGGCCCGGTCGACGTCCTGGATGGCTGGGGCGATGGGCTGTCGGGGTTGCTGGCCTTCATGACGCAGATCGCGCTGATCCTGCTGCTGGGGCACACCCTGGCCAACACCGCGCCGGTGCGGCGGCTGCTCACCCGGCTGGCCGCCGTGCCCCGGACGGCGCTACAGGCCTACCTCTACGTCTTCGTGATCGCGGCGCTGGCCTCGCTGATCACCTGGGGCCTGGGCCTGGTCGTCGGCGCGCTGCTGGCCCGCGAACTGGCCGTCCAGGGCCGGGAGCGCGGCCAGCGGCTGCACTTCCCGCTGCTGGTGGCCGCCGGCTACTCCGGCTACGTCATCTGGCACATGGGCTACTCAGGCTCCGGCCCGCTCACCGCCGCGACCGAGGACTCCTTCCTCGCCGAGACCCTCCGCGGCACGATCCCGGTCAGCGAGACCACCTTCACCTGGTGGAACATCACCGCCGCCGTGGCCACGATCCTGGTCGTCGGCCTGGCCCTGGCCGCGGTCGCCCCTCGCGGCGATGACCGGGTGGTCGAGCTCCCGGCGAGCGTGCGCGACGCCGACGCGGTGCCGCTGGACGACGAGGTCGTCACCCCGGCCGACCGGGTCGACGCCAGCCGGCTGGTGACCACCCTGGTCGGCGTGGCGCTGGTCGCCTACCTGGTGCACCACTACGTCGACGGCGGCAGCGCCACCCTGGACATCGTCAACTGGACGTTCCTGGCGCTGATCTTCCTGCTGGTCCGTAACCCCTTCGAGCTCATCGCGCTGGTGAAGAACGCCGCCGCCAACGTCGGGGAGATCCTGCTCCAGTTCCCGCTGTACGCCGGGATCATGGGGATCATGTCGACGACCGGCCTGATCGCCGTGTTCTCCGACGCCTTCGTCGGGATCGCCTCGCCGGCCACGTTCGGCCTGCTGGTCTTCCTCGCCGCCGGGGTGGTCAACTTCTTCGTCCCCTCCGGGGGCGGGCAGTTCGCCGTCCAGGGGCCGGTGATGCTCGAGGCCGCGGAGAGCCTGGGGGTCGACCCGGCGATCACGATCATGGCGATCGCCTACGGCGACCAGTGGACCAACATGATCCAGCCGTTCTGGGCGCTCCCGGTGCTGGCCATCGCCGGGCTCAAGATGCGCGACATCCTCGGGTACACGACGGTCACGCTGATCGCCTCGGGCCTGGTCTTCGGGACGGTGACGCTGCTGCTCGGGGTGCTGGCCTGAGGGCACGGTGCCGGCCGGTCAGCTCCAGGGCGACCGGCCGCGCCGTTCCCGGTCGTCGGCGTCCAGCCGGGCCAGGGTGCGCACCCCGCGGGTGACGTCGCCGGCCAGCTGGGTCACGGCCTCGACCACCCCGTCGACCCAGGTGTCGGTGCGCGGCCGGGCCGGCCGGGCCTCCGGCCGGGACCCGCGCCCCAGGGCGCGGAACAGCAGCACGCTCAGGGCCAGGAACAGGAACAGCTCCACCGGGCTCCCCCCGTCCCCAGGTCGGCGCCCCGGGTGAGGTGCCGTGCTCCCACGATGGCCCCACGGACGCCCGACTGCCAGCGGCAGGAACGCCATCGACCGCCGGAGGACTGCCAGTCCGTCAGACCCGGGCGCAGGCCAGCGGCGGCGGCTCCTCGAACACCAGCAGCGTGCGCGAGCTCAGCACGCCGGGCATGCCCTGGATCTCGTCGAGCACCAGCCGCCGCAGGTCGGCGTTGTCCCGGGCGCGGACGAGCAGGATGACGTCGAACTCGCCGCCGACCAGACCGATGTGCGCGATGCCCGGCAGAGCGCGCAGCCGCTCCCGGACGTGCCGCCAGTCGGCCTGCCGGGTGTTCAGCGTGACGTAGGCCGAGGTGCCCAGCCCGGCCGCGACCGGGTCGACGTCGACACAGAACCCCCGGATCACCCCGGAGGCCCGCAGCCGCTCGACGCGGGCGTAGGCGTTGGCCCGGGAGATGTGCAGCTTCTCGGCCAGGGCCCGCATGGGCATCCGGCCGTCGGCGGTCAGCTCGTCCAGGATGCGGCGGTCGATGTCGTCCAGGGCACTGGCCACGTGTCTTCTCCTCCGGGTTTTTCACGGTCGGGCGCTGGACATCTGGCTCGATCCGGGGCGGTTCGACGCGACGTCCTCTCGCATCTGGCCAGCTCCTGGCGCGCAGATGACGCCTGATCCACGATCCCACCATGACACGTGACCTGGATCTCCTCCTGCCGTCACCTCACCCGGTCGAGCTGATCGACCCCACCGGCCAGACCGTGGCCGAGGCCGCGCACGAGCTGCCGGACGACGCCGCACTGCTGCGCGCCTTCGCCGGGCTGACCACCGCCCGCCGGATCAACGACCAGGCCGGCGCGCTCGCCCGCCAGGGCCGGCTCGCCGTCTACCCCTCCTCGCACGGTCAGGAGGCGTGCCAGGTGGCCGCCGCCCAGGTGCTCACCGACGACGACTGGCTCTTCCCCACCTACCGGGACACCGCCGCGGTGGTGATCCGGGGCGTCGACGTGGCCGAGGCGTTCCTGCCGCTGCAGGGTGCCTGGCACTCCGGCTACGACCCCCACCGGTACAAGGTCGCGCCCCAGGCGACCCCGCTGGCCACCCAGCTGCTGCACGCGGTCGGCGTCGCGCACGCCGCCCGGCTGCGCGGCGAGCCGACCGTCGCGCTCGCGCTGTGCGGTGACGGCGCGACCAGCGAGGGCGACTTCCACGAGGCGCTGAACTTCGCCGCGGTGTTCCGGGCGCCGGTCGTCTTCCTGGTGCAGAACAACCAGTACGCGATCTCGGTGCCGCTCGCCCGGCAGTCGGTCGCCCCCTCACTGGCGCACAAGGGCATCGGCTACGGGGTGCCCGGCGAGCGGGTGGACGGCAACGACGTCGCGGCCCTGCTCACCGTGCTCGGCACCGCCATGGCGCGGGCCCGGGCCGGGGAGGGCCCGCAGCTCGTCGAGGCGCACACCTACCGGATGCAGCCGCACACCAATGCCGACGACTCCCGGCGCTACCGCCAGGACGACGAGGTGGCCGGCTGGGTGCAGCGCGACCCGCTGACCCGACTGGAGACCTGGCTGCGCCAGCACGACCTGCTCGACGACGCCCAGCTGGCCGCCGTCACCGCCGACGCCGACCAGCTCGCCGCCCGGATGCGCACGGAGCTGGCCCGGGACGCCACCCCGGAGCCGGCCGAGCTGTTCGCGCACGTCTACGCCACCCCGACCCCACAGCTGGTCGAGCAGGCCGCCGTCGTGGCCGACGAGCTGAGCCGAGAGGACGAGCACTGATGACCAGCACTGCGACGACGGGGACCGTCGGGCACGAGAAGCTCACCATGGCGCAGGCGCTGAACCGCGCCCTGCGGGAGTCGATGGCCGAGGACGACTCGGTGGTCGTCTTCGGCGAGGACGTCGGCGCCCTCGGCGGCGTCTTCCGGATCACCGACGGGCTCACCGCCGAGTTCGGCGACACCCGTTGCTTCGACACGCCACTGGCCGAGTCCGGCATCGTCGGCATGGCCGTCGGGATGGCGATGAACGGCATGCGGCCGGTGGTGGAGATGCAGTTCGACGCCTTCGCCTATCCGGCGTTCGAGCAGATCACCAGCCACGTGGCCAAGATGCGCAACCGCACCCGGAGCAAGGTCTCGCTGCCGATGGTCATCCGGATCCCCTACGCCGGCGGGATCGGCGGGGTCGAGCACCACTGCGACTCCTCCGAGGCCTACTACGCGCACACCCCCGGCCTGCACGTCGTCACCCCGGCCAACGCCGCGGACGCCCACCGCCTGCTGCGGGCGGCCATCGCCTCGCCGGACCCGGTGGTGTTCATGGAGCCCAAGAAGCTCTACTGGACCAAGGAGGAGGTCGACCTCGGCGCCGAGCTGCCCGGCATCGGCCGGGCGATGGTCCGCCGCGAGGGCACCGACGCCACGCTGATCGCCTACGGCCCCTCCGTCCCGGTCGCCCTGGAGGCCGCGGAGGTCGCCGCGCAGGAGGGGCGCAGCCTGCAGGTCGTCGACCTCCGCTCGATCGTGCCGTTCGACGACGAGACGGTCTGCGCCGCGGTCCGCTCCACCGGGCGGGCCGTGGTGGTCGCCGAGGCCCCGGGCTTCGCCAGCGTCGCCTCCGAGATCGTCGCCCGGGTCACCGAGCGCTGCTTCCACTCCCTGGCCGCACCGGTCCGCCGGGCCGTCGGCTTCGACATCCCCTTCCCCTCGCCCAAGCTCGAACACGTCCAGCTGCCCGGGGTCGACCGGGTGCTCGACGCCGTCGACGACCTGCAGTGGGACCTGTCGTGAGCGCGGAGACCTTCCTGCTCCCCGACCTGGGCGAGGGCCTCACCGACGTCGAGGTGGTCCGCTGGCTGGTGGCCGAGGGCGACGTCGTGGCCGTCGACCAGATCGTGGTGGAGGTCGAGACGGCGAAGTCGGTGGTCGACGTCCCCACCCCGTTCGCCGGGCGGGTGGCCACGCTGCACGCCGCCGAGGGCGAGACCGTGCTCACCGGCAAACCGCTGATCACGGTGACCGCGGCGGAGTCGGCGCCCGAGCCGGCCGCCGCGCCGGTCCAGCCCGACGCCGCCGACTCCCCGGAGGCGGAGGCCTACCGGGAGGAGGAGCAGGCCGGCTCCGGCAACGTGCTCATCGGCTACGGCACCCCGGCCAGCACCGGCTCGGGACGACGCCGTCGCCCTCGTCCGTCCGGGCAGCCGGACCCCGCACCCGCCACCGCCGCTCCCGAGCCGGCTCCCGAGCCCGAGCCGGCGGCGGCCGCCGCTGCCGACGAGAAGCCCGGTGCCCGCCGCGGCGTCCCGCAGGTCGTCTCCCCGCTGGTCCGCCGGCTGGCGCGGGAGAAGGGCGTGGACCTGCACGGGCTGACCGCCGCCAACGGCGGTGGGGTGATCACCCGGGCCCACGTGGAGCTGGCCGCCGCCGAGCCGGCGGCCCCGGACTCCGCCGCAGAGCCCGTCGCGCCCGCCGCGTCCCCGAGCGGCGAGCGTCGGATCCCGCTGAACGGGTTCCGCCGGGCGGTGTCGGCCGCGCTGTCCCGCAGCCGGTCGGAGATCCCGGAGGCGACCGTCTGGGTCGACGTGGACGCCACGCCGCTGGTGGAGCTGCGGGAGAGCACGCGCACCGCGAGCGATCCCGGGCCGGGGCTGCTGGCCTACCTGGCCCGGTTCGTCGTCGCCGGCCTGCGCCAGTACCCGGTGCTCAACTCCCGGCTGGACACCGAGCGCCAGGAGATCGTGGAGCACGACCGGGTGAACCTGGGGCTGGCCGTGCAGAGCGACCGCGGGCTCGTCGTCCCGGCGGTGCTGGGCGCGGAGACGATGACCACCGAGCAGCTCGACCGGGAGATCCGGGCGGTCACCGCCCGGGCGCGCGAGGGCCGCGCCAGCGCCGAGGAGCTGAGCGCCGGCACCTTCACGCTGAACAACTACGGCGGGTTCCGGGTCGACGGCAGCGCGGCGATCATCAACCACCCGCAGGTGGCGATCCTCGGCTTTGGCCGCATCCTCGACCGGCCGTGGGTGGTGGACGGCGAGATCGTGGTCCGGAAGATCACCCAGATGTCGTTCGTCTTCGACCACCGGGTGTGCGACGGCGGGACCGCCTCGGGGTTCATCCGGGCGGTGGCCGACGCGATCGAGGACCCGGCGTCGGCCATCCCCCGGCTGTGACCGGCCGGCCGCTGCCCGCCCGCCCGGCGGGGACCCCCGTGGTCCCCGCCGGCCCCGCTGCCTGAGGAGACCCGTGCCCGACGTACCTGCGCTCGACATCCCCGTGGGGGCGACCGCGACGCTGGAGGTCGCCGTCACCCCCGAGCTCACCGTGCACTTCGACGAACTCGGCCCGGTGCACCCGGTCTACGCGACGTACAGCATGGCCAAGCACTTCGAGGAAGCCGGCCGCAAGCTGCTGCTCCAGTACCTCGAACCCGGCTCGGCGGGGATCGGCCGGTCGGTGGCGGTCGAGCACCTGGGGCCCAGCTGGGTCGGCGACACCGTCACGGTGGTGGCCCGCTGCACGGAGGTCTCGGGCAACCGGCTGACCTGCGCGTGCACGGCCACCGACGCCCAGGGCCGGGAGCTCGGCCGCGGGACGACGGTGCAGGTGGTGATGCCCGAGGAGCTGCTGGAGCAGCGGATCGGCCCGGCCGCGCGGGCGCGACGGGACGGGGCAGCCCAGCCCCGCTGAGCTGCCCCCGGGCGCGGGCTCAGCGGCGGCGCAGCACCGAGCGGTCGAGCTGCGCCACGTCGGTGACCCCGAGCAGCTGCAGCGCCCGGCGCAGCTCGGCGGCGAGCAGGTCGACCGCCCGCTCGACCCCGGCCTGGCCACCGACGGCCAGCCCGTACAGCTGCGGCCGGCCCAGCAGCACCGCGCGGGCGCCCAGGGCGAGGGCCTTGGCGACGTCGGTGCCCCGCCGGAAACCGGAGTCGACCAGCACCTCGAGCTCGTCGCCGACGGCGTCCACGACCTCGGTCAGCGCGGTCACCGTCGCCCCGACGTGGTCCAGCTGGCGGCCGCCGTGGTTGGACACCACGACGGCGTCCACCCCGGCCGCCGCGGCCCGCCGGGCGTCGGCCGCGGTCAGCACGCCCTTCACCACGAACGGCCCGCCCCAGGCCTCGACCATCCACTCGATGTCGTCCCAGGTGACGGTCGGGTCGAACTGCCGGCCCACGAACTCCATCACCGCCTGCGGCCCGCCGGCCACGTGCCGCACGTTGGCGAAGGTGACGGCCTCCGAGCGGAGCAGGCCCCACCACCAGTGCGGCCGCCGGGCGCCGTCGGCCAGCGTGCGCAGCCCGAGCTCCGGCGGGATCGTCAGGCCGTTGCGCAGGTCCCGCTCCCGGGCCCCGGGCACCGGGGTGTCCACGGTCAGCACCAGGGCCCGGTAGCCGGCCTCCCGGGCCCGGCTGATCAGCTCCTTGCACAGCCCCCGGTCGCGCCAGACGTAGAGCTGGAACCACTGCGGCGGGCTGCCCGCGGCGGCGATGTCCTCGAGCGACGTCGTGCCCAGGGTGGCCGCGGTGTACGGAATGCCGCGGGCCGCGGCCGCCCGGGCCACGGCCAGCTCGCCGTCCGGGTGGACCATCCGGGTGAACCCGGTCGGGCCCAGCACCAGCGGCAGCGCCGAGCGGGCACCGAGCACCTCGGTGCCGAGCTCCACCTCCCCGACGTCGCAGAGCACCGAGGGCACCAGCTCCAGCTCGTCGAAGGCCGCCCGGTTGCGGCGCATCGTGACCTCGTCCTCGGCCGCGCCGTCGACGTAGTCGAAGACCGCGCGCGGCAGCCGCCGGCGGGCCGTGGCCCGCAGGTCCGCGACCGTGTGGCAGCGGGCCAGCCGGCGCCGGTCGCCGTCCAGCTCCGGCCGCTGCACGCGCAGCAGCGCGACCATCTCCGCCGGGGTCACGTCCGCTCGGTCGCCCGGGTCGCACCGCTCCCAGACCTGGGGACCACCGAGGTCCCACCGGGAGCCTCGGCAGCAGGGGCGGCATCGGCGTCGGCGTCGGCCGCGAAGCCGCCGCCGAGGAAGCCGCCGGACACCCGCGGGTCGGTCGACAGCGCCGCGGGGTCGCCCTCGAGCACCACCCGCCCGCGGTCCATCACCGAGACCCGGTCGGCGACGGCGAAGGCGGCCCGGGCGTTCTGCTCCACGACCACCAGGGTCAGCCCGTCGTCGCGGAGCTGGCCGAGGGCGGAGAAGATCTCCCCCACCAGCCGCGGCGCCAGCCCGACGCTGGGCTCGTCCAGCACCAGGACCCGGGGCTGGGCCATCAGCCCGCGGGCGATCGCCAGCATCTGCTGCTCACCGCCGGACAGCGTCCCGGCCGCCTGCTCCAGCCGCGGCTCCAGCCGCGGGAACAGCGCCATCGCCCGGTCGCGGGCCTCCGCCCGGGCGGACGCCGGCCCCCGCCGCCGGGTGTAGCCACCCAGCACCAGGTTGTCGGCCACGCTCAGCGACGGGAACACCAGCCGGTTCTCCGGCACGTGCGCCAGCCCGGTGCGGGCCAGCTTCTCCGGCCCGTACCCGGTGACGTCGGTGCCGGCCAGGTGCACCGTGCCGGCGGTGACCGGCAGCAGCCCGGACAGCGCCCGCAGCAGGGTCGTCTTGCCCGCACCGTTCGCGCCGATGACGGCGACCAGCTCGCCCTCCCCCGCGCTCAGGTCGATGCCGTGCAGCACCGCCAGCCGGCCGTAGCCGGCGTGCAGTCCACGGACCTCCAGGCTCATGGCCGTCCCTCCCTGGACCCGGCACGGACCGGTCTGCCCACGCTCGACCGGCTCACGGTGCGCCCGCCTCGGCGACCGCGGCCGCGGCGCCGTCCTCCGGCTCGACGCCCAGGTAGGCCGCCACCACCGCCGGGTCGTGCCGCACCTCGTCGGGCGTGCCCAGCGCGATGCGGACGCCGTCCTCCAGCACGGCGACCCGGTCGGCGAGGGCGAGCACCGCCTCGACGTCGTGCTCGACCAGCACGATGGCCATGCCCCCGGCGCGGAGCCGACGCAGCAACCGGGCCAACTCGCGCCGCTCCGTGCCGGACAGGCCGGCCATCGGCTCGTCGAGCAGCAGCAGGTCGGGGTCCAGGGCCAGGGCCCGGGCGATCTCGACCAGCCGCTGCCGGCCGAAGGGCAGGTCGGCGGCGAGCCGATCGGCGTCCTCCCCGAGGCCGAGCAGGTCCAGCAGCTCGCGCGCCGACTCCTCGACGGCACGCTCCTCCCGCCGGGCCGGCAGCACCAGCGCAGCCCCGAGCATCCCGGAGCGGCTGCGCAGGTGGCGGCCGACCATCACGTTGCCCAACACCGTGGCCGAGGTGAAGATCTGCAGGTTCTGGAACGTGCGGGTCGCCCCGGCCCGGGCGAACACGTGCGGCTTGCGCCCCTCGACCCGGGTGCCGGCCATCGTGACCTCACCCGCGGTCGGGGTGACCGCACCGCTGATCATGTTGAAGGCGGTGGTCTTGCCGGCACCGTTGGGCCCGATCAGCGCCACGATCTCCCCCGCCGAGACGGTGAGGTCGAAGTCGTCGACGGCGGTGACGCCACCGAAGCGCTTGGTCAGCCCGCGTACCTCCAGCAGCGGCGTGCCCGCGGCCGGCCGGCCCTCCCGCGCCAGCAGCGGGACGTCGTCGGCCACCGGCTCCAGGTGGATCTCCTCCTCGTCGTCGCCGGGCTCCGGCGCACTGCCGGCCATCCGTCGCCGCGCCCCGGTCCACAGCTGGTGCAGACCACCGGGCAGGAAGATCATGATCGTGGTGAGCAGGATGCCGAAGCCGATCAGCTGCACCTCACCGACCGCGCCGGGCAGCAGCTCCGGGATCAGCCGGCGCAGCCCGTCGTCCAGCCCCTCGACGGCGAAGGCGCCGACGACCGCGCCGTAGACGCTGCCCACCCCGCCGAGCACCGCCATCAGCAGGAACTTCACCGACAGCGGGAAGTTGGCCGCGTTCGGGTTGATCACCCCGAGCCAGTGGGCGAACGCCGTTCCGGCGACGCTGGCGTAGGCCGCCGACAGCACGAAGACCTGCACCCGCAGCCGGAAGGTGTCCACGCCGAGGGACTCCGCGGCCACCTCCGAGTCGTTGACCGCGCCCAGCGCGCGGCCGATGCGGCTCTCCACGATGTTGCGGGCCAGCCACAGCCCCAGCAGCACGACCGGGACCAGCAGCAGGTAGTACTCGGTCGGCGAGTTGTACGTGCGGCCGTTCATCTCCGGCTTGGTGATGCCGTAGATGCCCGAGGTGGCGCCCAGGAAGTCGGACTCGGTGGCCAGCACGGTGACGATGACGCCGAAACCGAGGGTGGCCAGGGCGAGGTAGTGGCCACGCAGCCTCAGCAGCGGGAGCCCGACCAGCAGCGCCGCCAGCATCGTCACCGCGACCGCCAGGACCGACGCCGGCAGCCCGCTCCACTCGTACTTGGTGACCAGCACCGCCTGGGTGTAGGCCCCGATCGCGAAGAAGCCGGCCTGCCCCAGGCTGACCTGACCGGCCAGGCCCATCAGCAGCGAGAGCCCGAGCGCGGCGAGGGCGTAGATGAGCGCGTACACCCCGACGTTGATGACGCTGGAGGAGGCGATCAGGGGCAGCGCCAGCATCAGCAGCGCCACGACGGCGATGCCGATGACGTCGCCGCGGCGACTGCGGCGGCTGTGTGCCCCAATGCGGGGCAGCCGACGGACCGGTCGACCGGCCATGGGTCAGACCCTCGCTTCCGCAGAACGCCCGAAGATCCCGGCGGGCCGGGCGACGAGCACGATGATCAGGAGCAGGAAGGCCACCGCGTCCCGCAGGCCGGTGCTGATGTAACCGGCGGTGAGCGTCTCCAGCACGCCCAGCAGGAGCCCGCCGAGCACGGCACCGCGCACCGAGATCAGCCCGCCCAGGGTGGCCGCGACGAAGCCCTTGAGCCCGAGGGTGAGCCCGGACTCCCAGGAGGTGAAGAAGATCGGGCTGGCCAGCACGCCGGCGATCGCCCCGACGGTCCCGGCGATCAGGAAGCTGATCAGCGAGGCCTTGGTCAGCGAGATGCCGACCAGCCGGGCGGCCACCGGCTGCTCGGCGCAGGCGCGCAGCGACTTGCCGGCCAGGGTGCGCTCGTAGAACCAGTAGACCGCCAGCGAGACGATCCCGGCGATCAGCAGGATCCACAGCTCCTGGTAGCGGATGCTCACCCCGGCGACGGAGAAGCCGCCCGGGGTCAGCGGGGTCAGCCCCTCCGCGTTCGGGCCGTAGACCAGCAGCATCAGGGCCTTCAGCCCGGTGGAGACACCCAGCGTGAGGATCAACGACACCAGGGTCGTCATCCGCTTGACCGGGAAGATGACCAGCCGCTCCATGATCACGGCGACCAGGGCGACCGACACCACGGCGAGGACCACCGCGGCGAGCAGCGGGAGCCCGCTGCCCACCGCGGAGATGGCCACCAACCCGGCCAGGGCGGCGAACTCGCCCTGGGCCAGGTTGATGACCCCGCTGACGGTGAAGATCGCCACGAAGCCGATGGCGACGAGTGCGTAGACCGCACCCTGGCTGAGCCCGGCGAACAGCAGCTGCAGCAGGTCGGTCACCGACCCACCTCGCACCCGTCCGCCGGCTGGACCGGGGGCAAGGAGCCCCTGCAGGACCTGGCGACGACGCTCACGGCGGGCGTCAGTCGCCCTGGTCCGGGACCAGCTGCCACTGACCGTTCTCCACGGTGACCAGCGCGAGGGCCTCCTTCGACAGCCCCGCGTGGTCCTCCGGGGTCATCGTGAAGACCCCGCTGATGCCGGTGAAGTCGGTGACGCTCTCCAGGTGGTCGCGGATGGCCTGGGGGTCGGTGCCCTCCTCGCGCAGGGCGTCGACGGCCAGCTGCCAGGCGTCGTAGGCGTGCCCGGAGAAGGTGGACGGCCCGGCGCCGAACTCGGCGGTGTAGTCGTCGATGAAGGTGGTGATGATCTCCTTCTGCGGATCGTCGTCGGGCAGCTGCTCGGCGACGACGAGGCGGCCCAGCGGCGCGACCATGCCCTCGGCGGCGTCCCCGGCGGTGTCCAGGAAGACCTGGTTGCCGATGCCGTGGCTCTGCATCACCGGCGTCTCGATGCCCAGCTGGTCGTACGCCCGCTGGGCCAGACCCGCGGCCGGGGGGATCCCCCAGATCACGTTGACGTCGGCACCGGCGTTGCGCAGGTTCACCATCTGCGCGGTGAAGTCGGTGGCGTCCGGGGCGAACTTCTCCGTCGCGACGACCGAGATGCCCTGCTCCGCGCCGATCTCGTCGAACATCTCGGCGACGCCCTCGCCGAAGCCCGAGGCGTCGCGGGCCAGGCCGATGGTGCTCCAGCCCTGCTCGGCCATGTAATCGATCATGCGCTCGATCACGACCCGGTCGTTCTGGGCGGTCTTGAAGACCCACTCCGAGCCCTCGACGATCGCCTGGTTCGCGGCGAGCGAGATCATCGGCGTCTCGGTGGACTCCGCGATCGGCCGCATCGCCAGGCTCGGACCGGTGCGGCTGGCGCCCAGGACGATGTCGACCTCGTCCTCGTTGACCAGCTTGTTCATCGCCTTGGCGGCGCCGTCCTCGGTCGACTGGTTGTCCTCGATGATCAGCTCGACCTCGCGGCCGTCGATGCCGCCCTCCTCCTCCAGCTGCCCGGCGAGCAGCTCGAGGGCCTGGCGCTCGGGCACCCCGAGGGACGCCCCGGCGCCGGTGATGTCGAGGACGGCACCGATCTTGATCGGGCCCGTCTCCTCGGCGCTGCCCCCGCCGCCGCCACCGCCGTCGTCGGACTCGGCGCAGGCCGCCAGGCTGAGTGTCATCGCCGCCAGCAGTGCGGCGGTGCGCGTCGTCGCGGTCCTTCGTCCCATGAGGTCTCCTTTGACCGCAGCTCGATCATCGAGCGCTTCGTTCGAACTCCGCCACAGGCTAGTCACCATGTGGCCGCGATCACAAGAACCGTGGGCGCCGAGCTCCCGACTACGCCAGGAGCGGCCTCAGGACCCGGCGAGACGAGCGAGGACCCGGGAGATGACCAAGGACCCCAGGAGAGGACCAAGGACACCGGCACCGATCGACCCGGCTCGCGACGATGGGCGGGACGGCGGCCTACGGGCCCGTCCCGGCACAGACCCCGAGGAGGCCCCGTGGACACCCTGGACGACGACCGCGACGCACGGGCGCTGGACGAGGCCGAGTGCCTGCGCCTGCTGGACACCGCCGCCATCGGCAGGATCGCCTTCACCGAGGGTGCGCTGCCCGCCGTCCAGCCGGTCACCTTCGTCCGGGGCGGCCGGGAGATCTACGTCCCCACCCACCCGGGCAGTGCGGTGGCCGCAGCCAGCCGGGGTGCCGTCGTCGCCTTCGAGGTGGACGAGGTCGACGTCGGCGCCCGCACCGGGTGGAACGTCACCGTGGTGGGACCGTCCCGGCTGATCGCCGACCCGGCCGAGGTGCGTCGTCTCGACGGTCTGGGGGTCGGCCCGTGGGTCCCCTCGGGAGCGCACTGCTACGTCGGGGTGCAGGTGCGGCTCGTGCGCGGCCGGCGGATCGGGCCCCGCCCGGCGCCGACGGCCGCCCCGGCTGGCCTGTCGCCGGCCGGGGCCGGGATGCCAAGCTGGGCGGGATGAGCGAGGACGCGACGGCACCACGGTCGACGGACGTGCCGGGCGGCGCGGAGGCCGACTCCCCCCTGGCGGCGATGCGGCTCACCGAGCTGCTGGAGGAGGTGCAGGACCGGCTCTCCACGGTGGCCAGCACCCACGCCCGGGTGCAGGACCTGCTGGACGCCTTCCTCAGCGTCTCGGCCGGACTGGACCTGGACACGACGCTCCGTCGGATCGTCGAGGCCGCCGCCCGGCTGGTCGACGCCGAGTACGGCGCCCTCGGCGTGCTGCGCCTGGAGGGCGGCCTCGGCCAGTTCATCACCGTCGGCATCGACCAGGAGCAGCGTGCCCGGATGGGGCACCTGCCCGAGGGCAAGGGCGTGCTCGGCCAGCTGATCACCGACCCGCACCCGCTGCGCATCGCCGACCTGGGTGAGCACCCGTCCTCGGTCGGCCTCCCGCCCGGGCACCCTCCGATGCGCACCTTCCTCGGCGTGCCGGTGCTGGTCCGCGGCACGGTGTTCGGCAACCTCTACATGACCGAGAAGCACGGCGGCGGCCAGTTCACCAACGAGGACAAGGCGGTGCTGGTCGCCCTGGCCGGAGCCGCCGGCATCGCGGTCGACAACGCCCGGCTCTACGCGGAGGGCGAGGTCCGCCGACGCTGGCTGACCGCGGTCGCCGACGTCCGTTCCACCCTGCTGGGGGGCCTGCCCGCGGAGCAGGCGCTGCAACTGGTCGTCGACCGGGTCGCCACCCTGACCGCGGCCGACGGCGCCTGGTTGCTGTCCGGCCCGGACCCGGTCGACGGCAGCTACGAGGTCCAGGCGCAGTCCGGCGCCGAACTCGCCGACGTCACCGGGCACCACCTGCACCTCGCGGACGCACCCACCGCACAGACCGTCGTCGGCCGGCGCGCGCTGACCCCCGTGGACCTGACCGGCTTCCCGCTCGCGGGCCCCGACGCCGCGCCCTGGGGTCCCGCGATCGGCGTGCCACTGCCCAGCACCGATGCGCAGGCCGCCGTGGTGATCGCCGCCCGCCGCGGCGGCAGCCCCGGCTTCGACCCCACCATCGGGCCGCTGATCAGCGAGTTCGCCGACCAGGTGGCGCTGGCGCTGGACATGGCGGCCCGTCAGCAGGTCGCCCGGCGGCTGGACGTCTACGCCGACCGGGACCGGATCGCCCGCGACCTGCACGACCACGTCATCCAGCGGTTGTTCGCCGCCGGCCTCAGCCTGCAGGCCGCGGCCACCCGGGTCTCCGACGACGTCGTCGGGCAGCGGCTGCACCAGGTGGTCGACCAGCTCGACGAGACGGTCCGCGACATCCGCACGACGATCTTCGACCTGCACACCACCGACGGGACCGAGCACGCCGAGAGCTGCGGCGGCAGGTCCTCGACATCGTGACCCAGACCGCCGGGGAGCACCTGCAGTCGACCGTGCGGATGTCCGGGGCGGTCGACAGCCTGGTGACCGGCGACCTGGCCGTCGACGTGGCCGCGGTGGTCCGCGAGGGGGTCAGCAACGCCGCCCGGCACGCCGGCGCCCGGCACGTGACGGTCACCCTGGACGTCGCCGACGCCGTCGTCGTCGAGGTCCGGGACGACGGCCGCGGCATCGACCCCACCGTGGCCTGCAGCGGTCTGCGCAACCTGGCCGAGCGGGCGCGGCGGCGGGGCGGGGAGTCCGTCGTCCAGCCGCTCCCCGAGGGCGGCACGCTGGTGCGCTGGCACGCCCCCCTCCCGGTGCGCGGCTCCGGCTGACCGGCGACCGGGGTCAACCCCGGGACGAGGCGGGGCCCGAGCCCCGGAGCTCGGTCGCCAGGATCGCGGCCTGGGTCCGCCGCTCCAGCCCCAGCTTGGCGAGCAGGTGCGAGACGTAGTTCTTCACCGTCTTCTCGGCCAGGAACATCCGCTCGCCGATCTGCCGGTTGGTCAGCCCCTCGCCGATCAGCTCGAGCACCGTCCGCTCCTGGTCGCTGAGCTTGGCCAGCGGGCCGCTGGGCTCGGCCGCCCGGCGCATCCGCTGCATGACCGCGGCCGCCGCGGCCGGGTCCAGCAGCGACCCGCCACCGGCCACCGTGCGCACCGCGCTCACCAGGTCCTGCCCCAGGATCTGCTTGAGCAGGTAGCCCGAGGCCCCGGCCATGATCGCCTCGAACAGCGCCTCGTCGTCGCTGTAGCTGGTGAGCATCACCGCCTTGAGGTCGGGCAGCCGGGACCGCAGCTCCCGGCAGACCGAGACGCCGTCACCGTCGGGCAGCCGCACGTCCAGCACGGCGACGTCCGGGCGCAGGGCAGGCACCCGGGCCAGCGCCTCGGCGGCGTTCTTCGCCTCGCCCACCACGGTGATGCCCGGGTCGGTCTCCAGCACGTCGGCGACACCGCGCCGGACGATCTCGTGGTCGTCGAGCAGGAACACCCGGATGGGGCCGGACGCAGCGTCCGTGGTCACGCGGTACCTCGTGCTCTCCGCCGGGCCATGGCGACGCGGCTGGGTCGTCGGTTGCCGGCGCGTTCCGACGCACGCCTCCGGCAGCGAATCTAGGCGGTGCCGGATGACGACTCGATGACGCACGTGACCACGTCGTCCGCGGTGGGTAGGCGGCGGGGACGCGTGGCGGCAACCGGCCGCCCGGACGACGGGAGGACCCGACATGAGCGCAGCAGCCCAGATGCTGGAGACGTACCCGCAGGACCTCGGGGGCATCGACCGGGAGAAGCTCGTCGCCTGCATCGAGGCGTGCCTGGAGTGTGCGCAGGCGTGCACCGCGTGCGCCGACGCCTGCCTGGCCGAGGACATGGTCGCCGACCTGCGCACGTGCATCCGGACCAACCTGGACTGCGCCGACGTCTGCGAGGCCACCGGGCGGGTGCTGTCCCGGCACACCGGGTACGACGCCAACCTGACCCGGGCCGTCCTCGAGGCCTGCGCGGCCGCCTGCAAGGCGTGTGGGGACGAGTGCAGCGGCCACGCCGAGATGCACGAGCACTGCCGGGTCTGTGCGGAGTCCTGCCGCCGCTGCGAGCAGGCCTGCCGCGAGCTGATCAGCTCGCTGGGCTGACCGGCCGGGCACGCGGCCGACCGGGGACGGTCAGGAGCGGGCGATCCACTCGCACCCGCAGGCACGACACAGCATGGTCGCCCACCAACTGTGGTCCTCGGTCGGCTGCGTGGCGTCCACCAGGTCGCGGGACGCGCAGTCGGGACACCGCAGCAGGGCGGCGAGCGCGCCGCCCAGCCGTCCCCCGCTCCGTCGCCCACCATCGGTGGTGGTCGCGTCCGCCGGTGCGATGGAGAGGGTCATCGCCGGCTCACGCGTCGGCCAGCGGCGCACCGGCCGCGACCAGCTGGACGTCGGTGGAGGTGGGGGGCGCGACCTCCCGGACGGTCGCCGTCCGGGCGCGGCCACGCTCTTCCCGGTGCGCGTACAGCTCGTGTCGGCTGGGCAGCGGGTGGCCACCCCGGCAGCACAGCGTGCCGACCTCCCCCACGAGGACCGGGCGCGGGCGGCCGGGCACCTCGAACCGGCCGGCGCGCTCGATGAGCCGGGTGTCGCACTCCGGGCAGTGGAGGTTGTGCAGGGAGAGGATCCAGACGGAGACCATGCGCACACCCTGAGTGACGAGCGCCGCCCGCGGTAGGTCGGCGCCTGCGTGTCCGGGCAACCGTCACAGGATCGCAAAACGAACCTCCCCGGTCCCGGGGGTCAGCCCGCCCAGGCCCCCGCGGTCAGGCCGCCTGGTCTCCGCGGTCAGGCCCCTTGGTCTCCGGTGGCGCCGACCTCCGCGCCGGCGACCCCCTCGAAGGCCGACCAGTTCCCGATCTTGCTGCTCGGGACGACGCTGAAGGAGCCGTCGGTCTCCAGCACCACGGCGGCGACGTCGGCCAGGTCGCCGGATCCGCTGGCCCGGACGGCCTGCCGGATCTCGTCGAGCGTCACCCGCTGCTCCTCCATGGGCCCCGGCAGCGGCCGGCCCTCGCGGAACAGCAGCGTCGGCCGCGCCGTCAGGACGCTGCGCACCCCGCCCCAACGGGCCGAGGCCCAGGCGACCAGCATCTGCAGCGCGGCCAGCAGGGCCAGTGCGGTGAGGCCCTCGGCCCAGGAGACGTCGGAGCTCAGCAGGATCGTGGCCAGCACCGAGCCGAGCGCGACGGTGACGACCAGGTCGTAGGCGTTCAGCTTCGCCAGCGTGCGCTTGCCGGAGAAGCGCAGCACCACGACCAGGGAGACGTAGGCCGCCGCCCCCACCGCCAGGATCCGGCCCAGGTCCGCCCACGAGTCCCACCACATGCCGCTCTCCTCGTCCTGTTCGCCCGCTCGGCCCGCTCCCCTCCTGCCGTGGGGTCCGCAGGGACGCAGCAGCTGCGCCCGGCTGATCCCGACCCCCGTAGCCAGCCCGCCCCGGCCGGAAACACACCGGCCGGCGCCGGTCGATGGCGGCGCCGGAGTCCACGGCGGCGATGTGACAGGTACGTGACGGTCCGCCCGCAGACCTGTCGGCCGCGCCGGTCGGGTGCCACTGTCAGGTCCCGGCGAACCGGGTCCGGAGCCACCGCCACCCCGTGTCGCCTGCCATCCGCCCCAGCGACCCGTCACAGACAGCCCGATGCCGACACCCCGGAGGACGACGTGACCGCTCAGCGTTCACCGCACCCGCTCCCCGGCCCCTCGCTCACCGAGGTGGTCGACGGCCACACCGGCCGGGTCCGGGTCAGCGGACACCTCACCCCCCAGGGCGCCGACCTGCTCCGGGGCACCGTCGAGGGGCTCCGCCGGCTCGGGCACTCGACCGTGGTCCTGGACCTGGCCGACGTGCAGGCCGCCGACGCCGTCGGTCTGCACGTCCTCTCCGACCTGCGCTCCACGATGCGGGCCTCCGGTGACGAACTGCTCCTCCGGAACGCACCGCGGGAGACCGTCGTCGGCTGACGCCCGGGACGGTCAGCCGACCTCGGCCGGCCAGCTCCCGGCCAGCGCCTGGCGGACCCCCTGCCGCCAGGCGCTGGTCTCGGACTCGAGGACGGCGGTCGACTCCAGCGCCCGCTCGGCGACCGCGTCGACGTACCGGCAGACCAGCTCGTCGATGCCGCGGCCCTGGGCGCGCCAGGCGAACTCCCGCAACAGCCCGGCCAGACGGCGCAGCACGGTGGGCTGTCCCTCGGCGAACTGCAGCGGCTCCTCGACGGCCAGCTGCAGGAGCTCCGGCAGCTGCCACGGCGGCACCACGAGCCGGACCCGCTCCTCCTCGTCCCGGCAGATGCGGGGAGGCACGGGGCACTCCGCGAAACGCCCGAGCAACGCGGAGGCGTGCGAGAGGGCGTGCACCGCCGTCGTCGGGTCGTTGGTGCCCGGGGACAGTGCGCGGACGCAGATGTCGACGACCTTGCGCAACCCGTAGGCGAGGTCCCGGTCGGGCGTCCGCTCGTAGTGCAGCTGGAAGCTCGAGTCCAACGCCTCCTCCAGCGTCCCGGTGTCCGGGCTGCCGCCCGGCGCGAGCGACCGGGCGTGGGCCACCGGCGTCCCCTCGACGACGGAGTCACCGATCCGCACGGCCAGGGTGACAGCCACGCCGGCCTCGCGTGCCGCGGCTACGGCCGCCCTCTCGTCCACCCCGACGAGGAAGCCGCTGGACCGGGCCACCAGCGGCACCGGCGGTCCGGCACCGTGGTCCCCCACTGTGTCCTGAGCCCCGTCGTCCGGCTCGTCGAGCTCCCGCGCGACGGTCTGGGTGGCCTCGTCGTGCACGTCGCGCAACATCGTCTCCACCCGCAGCAGCCGCGAGAGGTGGCCCAGGAAGAGGACCAGCGCCAGCACGCTGCCCAGCGCCAGCAGGTAGGCCACCGTGATCGACAGCCGTGGCACGAAGGCGCTCTCGTCCTCGGTGGCGCTCTCGGTGCGCACCGTCCGCAGCACGGTGAGGGCGTAGACGAAGGTGAGCACGAGCTGAGCCAGCGTCAGCTGCACCGTGCGGTCGGTGGAGAAGGTCTGGAGCAGCCTGGGCGTGAACTGGCTGCTGCTCAGCTGCAGCGCGACGACGGTGAGCGAGAAGGTCACGCCCGTCACCGAGATCAGCGAGCCGGCGATCGCGGCCAGCAGGTCGCGCGCCGCGGACGCCCCACCACCGAAGGCGAAGGTCAGCGGGTGCTCCCGGGTCGCCCAGTGCTGGTCCAGCTCCGGCAGGAGGACGCCGAGGCCGATGGCCAGCAGCACGCCCAGCGCCGGGATGGGCCAGAGGCTGCTCCGCACCGAGCCGACCAGGCGGCTCAGCGGCCCACCGCGGTGAGAGGCGGGATTCGACATGGCGGGAGTCTCGCCCACCGGCCTGTCCAGCGCCGGTGCGGCGGGCCGATCAGCCCTCTGTCGGGTGAGCCGGGTCCTCCAGCTGCATGACCCGCCACAGGCCGGTGCGGTGCAGCAGGTCCTCGGTGCGCCGGTTCACCCCGCGCAGGACGACGGCGCCGCCGCGGGCCCGGCAGGTCCGGTGCGCCCACAGGAAGCTGGCCACCGCGGTGCTGGACAGCTGCCGGACGTCGGTGAGGTCCACGACCAGCCGGCGCGCGCCGGACAGGAGGGCGTCGTGCAGCAGCCAGCGCAGGTCCGCGAGCCCGTCGGCCAGCAGGTCGTCGGACAGCCGTAGGACCACCTGACCGTCCCGGCCGGGACGCGCGGGTTCGGCGTCCGTGCCCGTCGCTGGACGGTGGACGGCGGTGGCGCTCATCGGCAGTGCTCCCCGCGGCTCTGCGTGGTCGGGTGGACCCCTCCGAGGATGGGTGCCGCACCTTGCGATCCCCCGCTGGTTGGTTTGCGATCGTGTGACGGCTCCCCGACCGGCGCGGGGCGCGCACCGCGGCGATGGCAGCATGGGCCGCGTGTCGCCGCGTCTGCTGCTGGTCGAGGACGACGACCACATCCGCATGCCCCTGCGCTGGGCCCTCGAGGACGAGGGCTACGAGGTCGCCGAGGCGGCCAGCGGAGAGGACGCCTGCCGGCAGGTGGCGATCGCCGCGCCGGACCTGATGATCGTCGACCTGATGCTCGGCGCCATGGACGGCTACGCCGTCATCCGCGAGGTCCGTCGCGCCAACGACCTGCCGATCGTGGTGGTCAGCGCCCGGGCCGACACGCACGACATCGTGGCCGCACTCGAGGCCGGCGCCGACGACTACGTGACCAAGCCGTTCCAGGTCAAGGAGATCACCGCCCGGCTGCGCGCCCTGCGCCGCCGGATCAGCGCGAGCTCGGGTGCGGACGAGCGCCCCCAGGAACTGGTCCTCGACGGCGACCCGGCGGCACCGCTGGTGCTCCGGCCGGACCGGGGCACGGTGCACCGCGGCACCGAGCAGCTACACCTGACGCTGACCGAGTTCCGGCTGCTGTGCGAGCTGGCCGCCTCCCCCGGCCGGGTGCTCAGCCGGCAGGCGCTGCTGGAGCGGGTGTGGGAGCACGGGTTCTTCGGCGACGAGCGGCTGGTGGACGTGCACGTGCGCCGGCTGCGGACCAAGGTGGAGCGGGACCCGGGCGCGCCGACGCTCGTGGTGACCGTGCGGGGCCTGGGCTACCGGCTGGACCCGCAGTGAGGCTGGCGCTCGCGCCGAGACGGCTGCGGGCGCGGATCGTGCTCGCCTTCGCCGTCGGCGCGCTGCTGGTCTCCGCCGTCCTGGTGACCACCACCTTCGCGCTCGCCCGCAGCTACCTGCTGGACCAGCGCGAGAGCGCCGCCACCCGGCAGGCGTTCACCGACGCCAACGTACTGGCCAGCCGGCTGTCCACGGCGGGCAGCGAGGTCGGTGACGAGCTCGACGACCTCGTCCCCTCCGGTGGCGCTGACGTCGTGGTGCGCAGCGGCGGCGCCTGGTACTCCTCGCGGCTGGACGTCGGCGCCCGTGACGTCCCGGGTCCCTTGCAGGAGCTGGTGGCCTCGGGGACGGCCAGCACCGCCCGGGTCGACAGCCCGACCGGCCCGCAGCTGGTGATCGGCATCCCGATCGCCGCGGCGGGCGTCGAGTTCTACGAGGTCGCCCCGCTGGTCGAGCTGCAGACCGCGCTGCGCACGCTGGCCGCGGTGTTGGGCGCCGGCGCGGCGACCGCCACCCTGGCCGGGGCGCTGTTCGGGGCCTGGGCCAGTCGGCGCGTCGTCCAGCCACTGGAGCAGGTGGCCGGGGCGGCGACCCGGATCGCCGGGGGTGAGCTGGACATCCGGCTGCCGCCCACGGAGGACCCCGACCTGCTGGCCATCGTCGCCAGCTTCAACAGCATGGTCGATGCGCTGGCCTCCCGGATCGACCGGGACACCCGGTTCGTCGGCGACGTCAGCCACGAGTTGCGCAGCCCGCTCACCAGCCTGGTCACCAGCGTCGAGGTGCTGGGTGCCCGCCGCGAGGAGCTCTCCCCACGCGGCCAGCAGGCGCTGACCCTCATCCAGGGGGAGCTCGGCCGGTTCCGCCGGATGCTGGACGACCTGCTGGAGCTGGCCCGGGTGGACGGCGACCCCGTGACGGCGTCGGACGAGCCCGTCTCGCTGGCCGCGCTCGTCCGCGAGGTCCTGGCGCACCGCGGCGGGCCGGAGGTGGTGCTGTCCGCGGACCCGGACGAGGAGACGGTCGTGCAGGGTGACAAGAACCGGCTGGAGCGGGCGGTGACCAACCTGTTGGACAACGCCGACCGGCACGCCGGCGGGGCGGCGGCGGTGCTGGTGGAACGCCGGGAGGGCTCGGTGGTCGTGATGGTCGACGACGCCGGCCCCGGCGTGCCCCTCGTCGAGCGGGAGCGGGTGTTCGAGCGGTTCGCCCGGGGCCCGCGGGCGGCCCGCGGGTCGCTCCCCGGTGCCGGTCTGGGGCTGGCGATCGTGGAGGAGACCGCGACCGGGCACGGCGGAGGCGCCTGGTGCTCCGAGAGCCCGTTCGGCGGCGCGCGCTTCACCTTCTCCCTCCCCGGCGCACCGCAGTGAGCCGCCTCCGCACGCACTCGTCCGCTGGGGTGGTCTGGTCCGGCGCGCTGCTGCTGGCCGGGGCGCTGGCCGGCTGCGGCGTCCCGATCGGTGGTGCGCCCGAACCGATCCCCACCTCGCAGGTGCCCTACGACCTCGCGTCCCCCAGCCCGACCGCCACGGGCGCCCCCTCCGCCTCCGCGCGGATCGACGAGCCGCGCATCTACCTGGTGGCCGAGGACGGCGCCCTCGTCCCGCGCGGCCGGTCGCTCCGCTCCGGTGCGCTGTCGTCACGGCTCGACCAGCTGCTCGACGACCTGGCGACCGGTCCGACGACCGGTGAGCTGACCGACCGGCTGTCCACCGCGCTGCGGCCGGAGACGTCGCTGTCGGTGGACGAGCTGGCCGACGGGACGGTGACGATCGACCTGGGCGGGGACGCCGAGGCGCCGGCCGGGTCATCGTCGTCGACCACCTCACCGAGCGGCTGGCGAAGGCCCGGGAGATGGCCCAC
Source organism: Modestobacter sp. KNN46-3 (assembly GCF_011039295.1). Classification (NCBI taxonomy): domain Bacteria; kingdom Bacillati; phylum Actinomycetota; class Actinomycetes; order Geodermatophilales; family Geodermatophilaceae; genus Modestobacter; species Modestobacter sp. KNN46-3. Next base: position 31,546 of record NZ_JAAKGN010000042.1, read on the forward strand.
GCCGAGACGCTGGACTACGACGAGCTCGACGACGTGGTCGTCGAGTTGAAGCAGCAGA
>NZ_JAAKGN010000043.1:0-31299 GCF_011039295.1 Modestobacter sp. KNN46-3
GACGTCGAGGATGTGCAGCCGGGCCGCGCGGGCCTGGGTCAGCGCACCGGCGAGGACGTCGGAGGGGATGCCGTCGAGCTTCGTGTCCAGCTGGAGGGCCGTCACGAAGTCCTTGGTGCCGGCGACCTTGAAGTCCATGTCACCGAACGCGTCCTCGGCCCCGAGGATGTCGGTCAGCGCGACGTACTCGGTCTTGCCGTCGACCTCGTCGGAGACGAGGCCCATGGCGATGCCGGCGACCGGGGCCTTCAGCGGCACACCGGCGTTGAGCATGGCCAGCGTCGAGGCGCAGACCGAGCCCATCGAGGTGGAGCCGTTGGAGCCCAGCGCCTCGGAGACCTGACGGATCGCGTAGGGGAACTCCTCGCGGTCCGGCAGCACCGGCAGCAGCGCCCGCTCGGCGAGCGCGCCGTGGCCGATCTCGCGGCGCTTGGGCGAGCCCACGCGGCCGGTCTCGCCGGTGGAGTACGGCGGGAAGTTGTAGTTGTGCATGTACCGCTTGCGGGTGACGGGGTTCAGCGTGTCCAGCTGCTGCTCCATCCGGAGCATGTTCAGCGTCGTGACGCCCAGGATCTGGGTCTCGCCGCGCTCGAACAGGGCCGAGCCGTGCACCCGGGGCAGGACCTCGACCTCGGCCGAGAGCGGCCGGATGTCGGTCAGACCACGGCCGTCGATGCGGATCTTGTCGCGGAGGATGCGCTGGCGCACGACCTTCTTGGTCACCGCGCGGAAGGCCCCGGAGATCTCCTTCTCCCGGCCCTCGAACTGGCCGGCCAGGGCGGCCTTGACCTCGTCCTTGAGGGCGTCGGTGGCGTCCTCGCGCTCGGCCTTGCCGGCGATGGCCTGGGCCACGGTCAGCTTCTCGGTGGCGTGCGCCTCGACCGCGGCGTAGACGTCGTCCTGGTAGTCCAGGAAGCGGGGGAAGTGCGCCTCGGGCTTGGCGGCCTTGCCGGCCAGCTCGGCCTGCGCCTGGCACAGCGCCTTGATGAAGGGCTTGGCGGCCTCGAGGCCCTGGGAGACGACCTCCTCGGTCGGGGCGGTGGCCCCACCGGCGATGAGCTCGATCGTCTTCTCGGTGGCCTCGGCCTCGACCATCATGATCGCGACGTCGCCGTCGGGCAGGACGCGGCCGGCCACGACCATGTCGAAGACGGCGTCCTCGAGCTCGGCGTGGGTCGGGAAGCCCACCCACTGGCCGTTGATCAGCGCCACCCGGGTGCCACCGACCGGACCGGAGAACGGCAGTCCGGAGAGCTGGGTGGAGGCGGACGCGGCGTTGATCGCGAGCACGTCGTAGACGTGGCCGGGGTCCAGGGACAGGACGGTGATGACGACCTGGACCTCGTTGCGCAGGCCCTTGGCGAACGTCGGCCGCAGCGGGCGGTCGATCAGCCGGCAGGTGAGGATCGCGTCCTCGGAGGGGCGGCCCTCGCGGCGGAAGAACGAACCGGGGATCTTCCCGATCGAGTACATCCGCTCCTCGACGTCCACCGTCAGCGGGAAGAAGTCGAACTGCTCCTTGGGCTGGCGGCCGGCCGTGGTGGCCGACAGCAGCGTGGTGTCGCCCATGGTGGCGACGACGGAGCCGGCGGCCTGCTTGGCGAGGCGGCCGGTCTCGAAGGTGACGGTGCGGGAACCGAGGGCCCCGTTGTCGATCACCGCGGTGGCGGTGAACACGCCGTCCTCGGCGTCGAAGTCGGTGGGATCTGTGGTGGGTGCGGACATCGTGTCCTCTTCCTACGTCGCATACGGCGACGTCCTCTTCGCGGCGTCGCGCCGACGGCGTCCGGGGCGACCGGTCTTCGATCGAAGCCCTCGGGGGCGCACTCGCGGGGTCCTGCACTCAGGCTCGCTGCGTCCCGGGGGCCACTACCGAGGACCGGCCCTCGCGGGGCGGCCGGCGTGGGGCCGGTGGTCCCGTGCGGCGGGTGCCGCACGAGTGAGGGGACCGTCCCGGTGGTGCCGGAGCGGTCCCCTCGGTCGTGCTAGCGGCGCAGGCCGAGCCGCTCGATGAGCGAGCGGTACCGGTTGATGTCGGTCTTGGCCAGGTAGTTCAGCAGCCGCCGGCGACGGCCGACCAGCAGGAGCAGGCCCCGCCGGCTGTGGTGGTCGTGCTTGTGCGTCTTGAGGTGCTCGGTCAGGTCGCTGATCCGTCGGGTCAGCATCGCGACCTGCACCTCGGGGGAACCGGTGTCGTTGTCGACCGTCGCGTACTCGGTCATGATCTGCTTCTTCGTCGCGCTCTCGAGCGCCATGGTGCCTCCAGGGCAGGTCACGTGTGGCCCCCGGTCTGTGTCACGGGGGCAGCATGCACACACGTCGGTCACCCGACGTCAGCATCGAGGTTACACGGCCGCACCAAGGCCAGGCCCGGAGTCGCCCGGTCAGAGCTCCAGGACGGCGCGGGTCCGCGCCACGTCATCGCCCATGGCCACCAGCAGCTCCGGCACCCCGGCGAAGCTGAGCATCGGGCGCAGCCGCTCGACGAACTCGACGCCGACGTGCTCGCCGTACAGGTCGCCGTCGAAGTCGAGCAGGTGGGCCTCGACCGTGCGCCGGGCGCCGGCGAAGGTGGGGTTGCTGCCCACCGAGATCGCAGCCGGGTGGGTGCTGCGGCTGACCCCTCGGTGGTCGCGCAGCACCAGCTGCCCGGCGTAGACCCCATCAGCCGGGATCGCGGTGTGCGCCGGGCTCTCCACGTTGGCGGTCGGGTAGCCGAGCTCCCGCCCGCGACGGTCGCCCCGGACGACGATCCCGTCGACCCGGTGCGGGCGGCCCAGCGCCAGGGCGGCCGACGCCATGTCCCCGGCGGCCACGCAGGCCCGGATGTAGGTGGAGGAGATGGTCACCTCGCCGTCGCCGGCCAGGTCGGGGGCCGAGCCGACGCTGGTCAGGTCGACCCCCTCGACGCTGAAGCCGAACCGCCGGCCCTCGGCGGCCAGCGTCTCGAGGGTGCCGGCCGCCTTGTGCCCGTAGGTGAAGTTCCGCCCCACCACCACCTGGGCGGCGTGCAGGTGCTCGACCAGCACGGTGTGCGTGAACTCCCCCGGGGACAGCCGACTGAACTCGGGCGTGAAGGGCAGCACGCACATGGCGTCCACACCCAGCGCGGCCACCAGTTCGGCCTTGCGGTCGGCCGAGGTCAGGATCGCCGGGTGGGACCCGGGTCGCACCACCTCGGAGGGGTGCGGGTCGAAGGTGAGCAGCAGCGCCGGTCGTCCGACCGCACGGGCCCGGGTGACCGCCGCACCGATCAGGTGCTGGTGCCCGCGGTGCACCCCGTCGTACATGCCGACGGTGACCACGGTGCGACCCAGGTCCTGCGGGGTCGCGTCCAGCCCACGCCAGCGCAGCACGTCGTTCCCCTCCCCCGGTGTCGAGTGGTCGACGTGCTCAGGAGGCCACGGGCGCGACGCGGTGCAGCCAGCCGTGGGTGTCCGGGACCCGGCCGTGCTGGACGTCGAGCAGCCGCGCGCGCAGCTCCATGGTCAGCGGGCCGGGCTCACCGTTGCCGACCGTGAAGTCGCCGGTGCGCCCCTTGACCTCACCGACCGGGGTGATGACCGCGGCCGTGCCGCAGGCGAAGGTCTCGGTCACCGTGCCGTCGGCGACACCGGCCCGCCACTCGTCGACGCTGAACTTCCGCTCGGTGACCGGGTGCCCGAGCTCACGGGCCACGGTGATCAGCGACTCGCGGGTGATGCCGGGCAGCAGCGTGCCGGTGAGCTCCGGGGTGACGAGCTCGGCGTCGGCACCGGAACCCAGGACGAAGAACAGGTTCATCCCGCCCATCTCCTCGACCCAGCGCTTCTCCACCGCGTCCAGCCAGACCACCTGGTCGCAGCCGGCGGCGATGGCCTGCTCCTGGGCCAGCAGGCTGGCCGCGTAGTTGCCGGCGCACTTCACGTCGCCGGTGCCGCCGGGGGCGGCCCGGATGTAGTCCTCGGAGAGGTAGACCGACACCGGCTGCACGCCGCGCGGGAAGTACGCCCCGGCCGGGCTGGCGATGACGAGGAAGAGGTACTCGCTCGCCGGCCGGACCCCGAGGAACGGGTCGACGGCCATCATGTACGGGCGGAGGTAGAGGGTCTGGTCGGGACCGGTGGGGACCCAGTCACGGTCGGCGTCGACCAGGGCGTCGACGGCAGTGAGGAAGGCGTCGTGCGGGACGGCCGGCATGGCCAGCCGGGCGGCGCTGCGGGCGAACCGGGCGGCGTTGGACTCCGGCCGGAAGGTCGCGACGCTGCCGTCGGGCTGGGCGTAGGCCTTGAGCCCCTCGAAGATCGACTGCGCGTAGTGCAGGCCGGCGGTGCTGGGGTCCAGCTGGAGCGGCCCGTACCCGGTCAGCCGGGCGTCGACCCAGCCCTCACCGGCGCGGTACCGGGCCACGACCATCGAGTCGGTGAAGTGGCGACCGAAGCCGGGGTCCGCAAGGACCGCGGCACGCTCGGCGGCGGACCGGCGCGGCACGTCCTCCACGACCAGCGGCACGCCCTCGGTGAAGACCCGGGGGGAGGTACGGCTGTCGGCGAGCGTGTCGGTCATGGCTCCCACCTGCTGGTGCTCGTGCTGGAGCGTGGTCCGGCGGTTGCCAGGCCCGCACGGTCACCCTAGCCCGGCTCCACGGGCCCACGGCACGTGCGGCGGGACGAGCACCCGTCCGGAGGTGGTGCGATCGGACGAACCGGCAGGCCGGCCGTCGTCGTCGGGTCGGTGACGACGACGGCGCGGCCGGCGGCTCAGCTGCTCTTCGGACCTGCGGACTCGACGACCTCGTAGCTCCACACGTGCTGCTGCGAGCGCTCGGCGGCCGGGGCCAGGGTGTCGCCCCCGCCGTCGTGCGCGCGGTCGAAGTCCTGGCTGGTCTGCCATGCCTCGTAGGCCTCCTGGCTGCTCCACCGCGTGTAGACGAGGTAGGAGTCGGTGCCGGCGACCGGGCGCAGCAGCTCGAACCACTCGAACCCGGGGGTGGTCTCCACCGCACCGGCCCGGCCCTTGAACCGCTCCTCGAAGCGGGCGCGCTTGTCCTCGGGCATGGTCACGACGTTGATCTTGACGACGCTCATGCACCGCATCCTGCCCAGCGACGACCGGCTCGACACAGCGGGTGCGGACACACGGCCGCTCGTCACCGTCCGCCGGTGCCGGAGAGAGCGGTCATCCGGGCGGCGGGGGGACGTAGACCCGGATCGACGGACGCGCTCCCGAGGGCACCGTCCAGTCGGCCGACCGGCGGTCGACCAGCCGCCATCCCAGACGGTCGTACAGCCTCACGGCACCGCTGCCCTCGACCACCTCGAGCACCACCTGCAGACCCCGGTCCGCGGCGCACGCCGTCACCGCTGCGAGCAGACCGGCGCCGAGGCCCTCACCTCTCCCCCGCGGCGCGACGTACAGCCGGGAGACGGCGCCCAACCCACCGGCCGGCACCCCCGTCAGTCGACGCAGCACGTCGTCGACGACGTCTCCCACCAGGCAGGCGTGCCCGACGACGACGCCGGCCACCTCGGCCACCCAGCAGGCGACGGTCCCGCTGGGCGTCAACCACGCTGCGGGGTCCGTCGGCCACCGCGCCGGGTACCCGTCGACGTCGTGCACCTCCCGCAGGGCGCGGACGCTGCCCGGGAGGTCCTGGTCCACCCGTCGCCGCACCAGCACCCGGACAGTCTGCCGAGCCGGTGGGCGAGACTGACACGGTGACCGAGCAGCCGCGCACCGCTGACATCGGCTTCGCCCGGCTGGACCCCGACCGGGCGGCCCGGACCGGCACCCCTGAGGTGGTCTTCGCCGGCGGCAAGACCCCGGCCGAGACGGTGGGCTGCCTGGCGGGTCTGCTCGACGCCGGAGCCCCGCTCGCCTGGGCCACCCGGGTCGACGGACCCACCGCTGCTGCGGTGCTCGAGCGCTGGCCGGAGGCGCACGTCGACCCGGTGGGCCGGGTGGCCTGGGTGGGCACTCCCCCACCCCCGGTCGGTGAGGTCCTGGTGCTCACCGCCGGGACCTCGGACGGCGCGGTCGCCGCCGAGGTCGCCGCCACCCTGGCCGCCAGCGGGGTGGGGTGCCGGCGGGTGGACGACGTCGGGGTGGCCGGCGTGCACCGGGTGCTGGCCGTGGCCCGGGACCTGGCCGCGGCCGACGCCGTCGTCGTGGTCGCCGGGATGGACGGCGCGCTGCCCAGCGTGGTCGCCGGGCTCACCGACCGGCTGGTGGTCGCCGTCCCCACCTCGGTCGGCTACGGCGCCGCCTTCGAGGGCCTGGCCGCGCTGCTCACCATGCTCACCGCCTGCGCGCCCGGCGTCCTGGTGGTCAACATCGACAACGGGTTCGGCGCCGGCGTCGCGGCCGCCCGGATCGTCCGCTCAGCTCACCGGTAGCGCACCGGGTCGGGCAGCAGCTCGTTCATCGCCCCCGACCGGAAGCCCCGCGGGTCCAGCTCCACCCGGGCGAAGCCCGTGACCGCGGCCAGCAGTTCCGCGCCGACGACCGGGACGAGCACGGCGTCGACCTCGACCCGGGCCACGTCGTCGCCCATGTCCCGCACCCGCAGGTCGCGGACCGGGTGCCCGGCCTCGGTCAGCGCCGCCCGCAGCGCGGCCTCGGCCGCCTCCACCCGGGCCAGGCCCGCCGCCGACACCGGCACCCCGTAGGCGATCCGACTGGCCAGGCACGCGGCGGCCGGCTTGTCGGCCAGCGGCAGGCCCCAACGTCGGGCGGCCGCCCGGACGTCGTCCTTGGTCATGCCGGCCCTGGCCAGCGGCGCCCACGCCCCCCGTTCGGCAGCCGCCCGGATGCCGGGCCGGAAGCCCGCCCGCAGGTCGTCGGCGTTCGTGCCGGTGACCACGTCGGCGATCCCCAGCTCCGCGGCCAGCGGGGTGAGCACGTCGACCAGCTCGGACTTGCAGAACGCACAGCGGTCACCGGCGTTGGCGACGTAGCCCGGCCGGGACAGCTCGTCGGTGCGCGGCTGCTCGTGCCGCACCCCCAGCGAGCTCGCGAACGCCCGCGCCGCCACCTGCTCCGTCGCCGGCAGGCTCGGCGAGACGGCCGTCGCGGCGACCACCCGTCCGGCGCCCAGGGCGCGCACCGCAGCGGCCAGCACGACACCGGAGTCGACGCCGCCGGAGAAGGCGACCAGCACCCCGGGGACGGCGGCGAGCTCGGCGTCCAGGAGGGCCAGCCGGTGCTCGAGTGCGCTCATCCTGCGCAGGGTGTCATCCGGCTCAGCCCGGCGGGAAGCCGACCGCCACCCGGGCCACCGATCCGGCGTCCTCGACCAGCGCGACCAGCCGGCCGTCGGGAGCGACCGCCGCGTGCAGCCCCGGGGTGCCGGTGGCCGGGACCCGCTGGCCGTACCCCAGGGCGACGGCCTCCTCCACGGTGAGCTCCCGGGCGGGGAAGACCGCCCGGGCGGCGTCGGTCAGGCCCAGCACGCCCGGGCCGCTGCCCGGCCCGGCCAGCGCCTCGGCGGCCTCCTCGACCGGTCGGGCGTCGGCGGTGGCGAACGGCCCCGACGAGGTGCGTCGCAGGGCCGTGAGGTGGCCCCCGACCCCGAGTGCCGCCCCGACGTCCCGGGCGATCGCCCGGATGTAGGTGCCGGTGCTGCAGGAGACGGTGACGCCGACGTCGACCAGGTCGGCGGTGGGACGACGGACCTCGTGGACGTCGATCCGGTGCACGGTCACCGACCGGGCCGCCAGCTCGAACTCCTCGCCGGCCCGCACCCGGTCGTAGGAGCGCTTGCCGTCGACCTTCACCGCGCTGACCGACGAGGGCACCTGCTGCAGCGGGCCGACCTGATCGGCCAGCGCGGCGCGGACGGCGTCCTCGGTGACCCCGGCGGCCGAGGCGGTGGCGGTCACGTCACCCTCGCGGTCGTCGGTGACCGTCGTCTGGCCGAGCCGGATGGTGGCCTCGTACGTCTTGTCCGAGCCGGAGAGGTGGCCGAGCAGCCGGGTGGCCGCGCCGACGCCGAGCACCAGCAGCCCGGTGGCCATCGGGTCCAGGGTGCCGGCGTGCCCGACCTTGCGCACCGACAGCACCCGCCGGGCGCGGGCGACGACGTCGTGGGAGGTCATGCCCGGGGCCTTGTCGACCAGCAGCAGGGACGGCGGGACGTCGGCATCGGGCTTCTTCCGGCTCATCCGACCTCCTCGCTGGCGCTCGTCGGCCGGCTTCGCCGGGCTGCTCTGCTGATCGGTTCGCTCGCGAGCTCGCTCACGAGACCACGCTCTCACCCAGCCAGGCACTGCCCCGCACCCGCCAGCCCACCGCGACCAGCCGCAGCACGATGAACAGGGTCAGGCCGGTCCACACCCCGGGCAGGCCCCAGTCCAGCCAGCCGGACAGCAGCGACAGCGGCACGAACCCCACCAGCGCCGCACCGACGGTCACGGTGCGCAGGTAGGCGACGTCCCCCGCGCCCATGAGCACCCCGTCCAGGGCGAAGACCACCCCGGCCAGCGGCTGCATGAGCGCCAGGAACCACCACACGACGCCGGCCTCGGCGAGCACCGCCGGGTCGTCGGTGAACAACGGCGGCAGCACCGGGCGCAGGACGAGCAGCGCGACGGCGACGAGGACGCCGGTTCCCAGGCCCCAGCCGACCACCCGGCTCGCGGTGGCACGGGCCTCGGCCGGGCGGGCCGCGCCCAGCGCCGTGCCGACGAGGGTCTGCGCGGCGATGGCGTAGGCGTCGAGCACCAGGGCGAGGAACAGCCACAGCTGCAGGGCGATCTGGTGCGCCCCGAGCTCGGCGGTGCCCGACCGGGCCACCACCCCCGCCGCGGCGGCGAAGGCCAGCTGGAGGACGGCGGCGCGCAGCAGCAGGTCGCGGCCGAGCACCAGCTGGGCCCGCAGCGCGGCCGGCCGGGGCCGCAAGGAGATCGCGGTGCCGGCGAGCTCGCGGGTCAGCGCGCGCACGAAGAGCGTGGCGGAGACGGCCTGGCCGATCACGTTGGCGACCGCGGAGCCGACCAGGCCCATCTCGGCCGTGTGCACCAGCAGGGGGCACAGCACCAGGCTCACCAGGCTGCCGGCCAGGACGTAGCCCATCGGCCGGCGCAGCTCCTGGACCCCACGCAGCCAGCCGTTGCCGGCCAGTGCGATCAGCAGCAGCGGGAGCCCCAGGCTCGCCACCCGCAGCCACTCCTCGGCGGCGTCGGCGACCGGCCCGGCGCCGCCGGCGAGCAGGCGGGTCAGCGGCCCGGCCGCGACCTGGAAGACGGCGGCCAGGGCCACGCCCAGGGCCAGGGCCAGCCAGGTGGCCTGCACGCCCTCCGCGACCGCGCCGTCCCGGTCCCCGGCCCCGGCGCGCCGGGCCGCGCGGGCGGTGGTGCCGTACGCGAGGAAGTTGAGCAGCGCCGCCACGTAGGCCAGCAGACCGCCGCCGACGGCGAGGCCGCCGAGGCTGACCGTGCCGAGGTTCCCGACCACCGCGGTGTCGACGAGCAGGTACAGCGGCTCGGCGGCCAGCACCACCAGTGCCGGCGCCGCCAACGACGGGACCGATCTGCTCAGCGGGACAGCTCCTGCCGGAGCTGCGCGATCGTGCCCTCCCGGTCGGCGGTCGAGGTGTACCCGGCGGCCGCGCGGTGCCCACCGCCGCCGAGGGCCATCGCCACCCGGGCCAGGTCGGTGGCGCCGCGCGAGCGGAGGGAGACCGACCAGGCACCGTCGTCCTGGCCCTTGAGGACGCAGGCGACGTCGGCCTCGGCGGTCGCACGGACGACGTCGACCAGGGCCTCGAGCTGGTCGGCGGCCAAGCCGTGGGTGCGCGCCTCGGCCGCCGTCGACCAGGTCCAGACCAGGCCTGCGCCGACCTCCCGGTCGAGCACCGCGCGCCCGGTGACGGCCGAGAGGAGCCCCAGCCAGCCGAAGGGCGCGGTGTCGAACAGCCGCTGGCTGATCGCCGCGTGGTCGATGCCGGTGCGCAGCAGCCGGGCAGCCAGCTCGTGGGTGCCCGGCGCGGTGTTGCCGAAGCGGAAGGAGCCGGTGTCGGCCGTCAGCCCGGCGTACAGGCAGGTGGCCAGCCGCTCGTCGACCTCGACGCCCAGACCGTCCAGCAGGTCCGCGACGAGCACGACGGTCGCGGCGGCGCGCGGCTCGACCACCTGGATCTCGCCGAACCCCGGGTTGCTGGCGTGGTGGTCGACGACGACCGACCGGCGCGCGGCGGTCAGCAGGGTGGCCAGGTCACCCAGCCGACCGGGGGCGGCCGCGTCCAGGCTGACGAACACGTCGACGTCGGCCGGCACCGTCCGTGGTGGGACCAGCTGCTCGGCTCCGGGGAGCCAGCCCAGCGAGGCCGGCAGCGTGAACGGCTCCGGGAAGGTCGCGACCACCCGGGCGCCACAGCGGCGGAGCCCCTCGGCCAGCGCGAGGGTGCTGCCCAGGGCATCGGCGTCGGGCTGGACGTGGCCGGAGAGCACGACGGTCTGCCCGGCGATCGCGGCCGCGGCGAGCAACTCCACGGCCGCGTCCGCGGGCGCGGAGACGGTGGTCATCGGTTCAGGTGCCGTCCGGGCCGGCGTGCGGCGGCTGCTGCGGCTCGGGATCGGTGTTGCCGCCACCCGGCGCGTAGTGGGTGCCGTCGTCCGGCTCGTCCGTGGCGATGCTGTCGGTCGTCCCGATGTCGCCGCGCTTGCCACCGGCGGTGGGGTCGCCGGTGGCCGGCTCCTGCCGACCGCCGAACCCGGCAGGCTCCCGTTCTCCGGCCAGGTCGTCCGGGTCCGGGTCCACGGCACCGGTCACGACGCGCTCCGCTCGGCGGCCGACGGGCGGCCGTCGGCGTAGCCGTCCGTGCGGCCGGCAGCGGCGTCGGCCGGCTCGTCGGCAGCGCCGTCGAGGTCGTCCCCGTCCTCGGTGTCCTCGTCCTCGTCGACCGCGGGCTTGCGGTACGGGTCCGCCTCACCTGCGTACTGGGCGTTCTCCCGGGCACGGGCCAGTTCGGCGTCGGCCTCCCGGACGCGGGCCAGCGCCTCCTCCAGCTCCCGGGCGGTGTCCGGGACGATGTCGGCCACGAAGGCCAGCGTGGGCACGAACTTGATCCCGGTCTGCTTGCCCACGGTGGAGCGGAGCACGCCGGTGGCGCTGGCGAGGGCCCGTGCGGAGTCCTCGATCTGCTGTTCGTCGCCGTAGACGGTGTAGAACACCGTCGCCTCACGCAGGTCGCTGGTGACCCGCGCGTCGGTGATGGTGACCATCCCGAGGCGGGGGTCCTTGATCTGCATCTCGATCGTGGCGCTGACGATCTGGCGGATGCGCACCGCCAGTCGGCGTGCCCGGGCCGGGTCGGCCATGACGGACCTCCATGTCGAGGGTGTGATGGCCCCTTGCAGGGTCCCGCCGCGAGCGTGCGAGTGGCGGGGGCAAGGGGGTCATTGATCGGTGTCGCTGGACAGCTGCCGGTGCGTCGACAGCAGCGTCACCTCGGGTCGCTCGGCCAGCAACCGCTCGCAGGCGTCCAGCACGTCGCCCACCTGGGCGGCCTGGCCGGCCACGGTGGCGACCCCGACCTGTACACGGCGGTGCAGGTCGGGGTCGCCCACCTCGGCGGCGGCCACGGAGTAGCGGCGCCGCAGTTCGGCCACGATCGGCTTCACCACAGCACGCTTCTCCTTGAGCGAGCGCACGTCGCCCAGCAGCAGGTCGGCGGTGAGCGTGCCCGTGAAGATGACGACCCTCCTGCTCCCCGCCACTCGCAGGCTCGCGGTGGGCCCCTGCAGGAGAGCCGGACGACTCTCCTGCAGGGGCCTTGTCACCTGAGTTGCGCGGTCACCTGAGTCACGCGCGCGGCTTCTCGCGCAGCTCGAACGTCTGGATGACGTCCTCGGGCTTGATGTCGTTGAACGACCCCAGCCCGATGCCGCACTCGTAACCCTCGCGAACCTCGGTCGCGTCGTCCTTGAAGCGACGCAGCGACTCGACGGTCAGGTTGTCCGCGACCACGGCGCCGTCCCGGATGAGACGGGCCTTGGAGTTGCGGACGATCGTGCCGCTGCGCACCAAGGAGCCGGCGACGTTGCCGATCTTCGGGACCCGGAAGACCTCGCGGACCTCCGCGGTGCCCAGCTGCACCTCTTCGTACTCAGGCTTGAGCATGCCCTTGAGCGCGGACTCGATCTCCTCGATGGCCTGGTAGATGACCGTGTAGTACCGGACGTCCACGCCTTCGCGGGCAGCGAGCTCGGTGGCCTGACCCTCGGCCCGGACGTTGAAGCCCAGGACGATGACGTCGTCGGCCAGCGCCAGGTCGATGTCGCTCTTGGTGATCCCACCGACGCCGCGGTGGATGACCCGCAGCGAGATGTCGTCGCTCACCTCGATCTTCATCAGCGCCTCTTCGAGCGCCTCGACGGTGCCCGAGTTGTCGCCCTTGATGATCAGGTTGAGCTGACGGGTCTCCTTGAGCGCCGCGTCGAGGTCCTCCAGGCTGATCCGCTTCCGCATGGACGCGTTCTGCGCGTTGCGGATGCGGGCCTGACGACGATCGGCGATCTGCCGGGCGATCCGGTCCTCCTCGACGACGAGGAAGGTGTCACCGGCCCGCGGCACGGAGGTCAGGCCGACGACCTGGACCGGACGGGCCGGCAGGGCCTCCTTGAGCTTGTTGCCGTGCTCGTCGAGCAGCGACCGGACGCGACCGTAGGCGTCGCCGGCCACGATCGAGTCGCCCTGGCGCAGGGTGCCGCGCTGGACCAGCACCGTGGCGACGGGGCCACGACCCTTGTCCAGCTTGCCCTCGATGACCACACCCTGGGGGTCCTGGCCCACGTTGGCGCGCAGGTCCAGGGAGGCGTCGGCGGTCAGCAGGATCGACGTGAGCAGGTCGTCGAGGCCCTGACGGGTGGTCGCGGAGACGTCGACGAACATCGTGTCGCCGCCGTACTCCTCGGCCACCAGCCCGTACTCGGTGAGCTGCTGGCGGATCTTGGCGGGGTTGGCCCCCTCCTTGTCGATCTTGTTGACCGCGACCACGATCGGCACCTCGGCGGCCTGGGCGTGGTTCAGCGCCTCGACCGTCTGCGGCATGACGCCGTCGTCGGCGGCCACGACCAGGACGACGATGTCGGTGACCTTCGCGCCACGGGCACGCATCGCGGTGAACGACTCGTGACCCGGGGTGTCGATGAAGGTGACCGGACGCTCGTTGCCCTCGAGCTCGGTGACGATCTGGTAGGCGCCGATGTGCTGGGTGATGCCACCGGCTTCCTTGCCCGCCACGTTCGCGTGCCGGAGCGCGTCCAAGAGCTTCGTCTTCCCGTGGTCGACGTGACCCATGACGGTGACGACCGGCGGACGGATGTCCCAGTCGTCCTCGTCGCCGCTCTCCTCGTCACCGAAGGTGAGGTCGAAGGTGGAGAGGAGCTCGCGGTCCTCGTCCTCGGGGCTGACGACCTGGATGACCCAGCCGATCTCGGCACCCAGCAGCTGCAGGGTGTCGTCGTTGACCGACTGCGTCGCGGTGATCATCTCGCCCAGGTGGAACAGGGCGGTGACCAGCGCGGCCGGCTCGGCGTTGATCCGCTCGGCCAGGTCGGTCAGCGAGGCGCCACGCGGCAGCCGGACGGTCTGCCCGTTGCCACGGGGCAGCGAGACGCCACCCATGCTCGGCGCCGCCATGGAGTCGAACTCCTGACGCCGCTGCTTCTTGCTCTTGCGTCCACGGACCGGACCGCGACCACCCGGACGCCCGAAGGCACCCGCGGTGCCGGCACCGGAACCGCCGCGGCCACGACCACGGCCACCGCCGCCGCCACCCGGACGGAAGCCACCGCCGGCCGGCGCGCCACCGGGACCACCGGGACCGCCGCCACCGGGACGGAAGCCACCGCCACCGCCGGGACCACCCGGACGGCCACGACCACCGGCGCCACCGGGGCCGCCAGGACCACCGGCGCGACCGCCACCGGCCGGCCGCGGCGGCATCATGCCGGGGCTCGGACGCTGCGGCATCATGCCGGGGTTGGGACGCGGCCCACCCGGACCGGCGGCGGGACGGGGCCCGCCAGGACCGGACGACGGACGGGGGCCGCCGGCGCCGGGAGCCGGACGCGGGCCACCGGGGCCGGGACGCGGCCCGCCGGGACCGGCCTGCTGACCGGGAGCTCCGCCGGGACGCGGACCGGCCGCAGCCGGACGCGGGGCGCTGCTGAAGGGGTTGTTGCCCGGCCGGGGGGCCGGACGGGGGCCGGGCCGCGGCCCGGGAGCGGCCGGGCGCGGGGCGCCCGGAGCGGAACCACCCGCGGCCGGGCCGCCGTCCGGCGCACCACCCGCGGGTCGCGGACCCGGAGCAGCCGGACGCGCGCCCGGCTGGGCCGGTGCCGCCGGAGGCTGCTGGGTCGGGGCGCTGGCGGCCGGCTGCTGCGGGGCCGGGGCCTCGACCACCGGCTGCTGCGGTGCCGGCCGGGGGCCGGGACGCGGGCCGGGAGCCGCCGGACGGGCCGGCGACGGAGCCGGCGCACCGGTCTGGGCAGCCGGGGCCTGGGCAGCGGCCGGAGCCGGAGCCGGGGCCGGTGCAGCGGGGGCCGGTGCAGCGGGAGCCGGTGCAGCCGGAGCCGGGGCGGCAGGAGCCGACGCCACCGGCGCGGGCGGCCGGGGACCGGGACGCGGACCGGGGCGGGCGCCGGAGGCGCCGTTGCCGCCACCGCTCGAGGCACCGTCGCCGGGGAAGGCCTCACGCAGCCGTCGGGCCACCGGGGCCTCGACGGTGGACGAGGCGGACTTCACGAACTCGCCCTGCTCCTTGAGCTTGGCGAGCACTGTCTTGCTGTCGATACCGAGCTCTTTCGCGAGCTCGTGTACGCGGGCCTTGCCTGGCACGGGTCTCCTCTGGTGAGGCCGGCGGCTGGCCCGCTCGACCTCTGTCTCAGTGGTGCATGGTCATCGTGGCGACTTCACGGGTTGCTCATCCGAGGTCGTCCTGCTCTCGACTGTGGACCGGCCGGGTGCCGGTCCGACTGGATCGCGCTCAGTACATGGTGCTCGGTGGTGCACGGCGCTCGGTGCGGTCCGTCCGGGGCGCCACCCGGGCGGGTCAGGTGACCTGCCGGAGGACGTGCGCCTCGAGCGGGCCGGTCTCCAACGGCGTGCTGCTGCGCAGCGCGCGCGGGAAGGCCCGGCGCCGGACTGCTGCCTGTAGGCACTCCGCGGTGGGGTGCAGGGACGCACCCCGGCCAGGGAGCCGTCGCCGCGGATCAGGGGTGAGCCCCCCGCCGCGGACGACGACACGCAACAGCTCGGTGACCGGAGCGCGTCGCCGGCACCCCACACAGGTGCGGACCGGCATCGACGAATCGGCCATCAGGGAGTCTAGCGCGCCGCGGGCCCGGGATGTTCCGCGCGCCGCACGGGGGGCCGGTGACCGCCCTGCGGACCGCGGGCACCGGGCCGGCCGGGCTGCACGCCCGGCCGCAACGGAGCCCGCCCGACACCCGGGGAGACCGGGGCGTTGCCGTCGGTGGGCTCGGCGTCGCTGCGGATGTCGATGCGGCACCCGGTGAGCCGGGCGGCCAGTCGGGCGTTCTGCCCCTCCTTGCCGATCGCCAGCGACAACTGGTAGTCCGGCACGACCACCTGGACCGCCCGAGCGGCCGGGTCCACCACCCGTGCACTGGTGACCCGCGCGGGCGACAGCGCAGAGGCGACGAAGCTGGCCTCGTCCTCGGACCAGTCGACGATGTCGATCTTCTCGCCGTGCAGGTCGCTCATCACGTTGCGGACCCGCTGGCCCATCGGGCCGATGCACGAACCCTTGGCGTTCAGCCCGGGGACGCGGGTGCGGACGGCGATCTTCGACCGGTGCCCGGCCTCGCGTGCCACGGCGACGATCTCCACGCTGCCGTCGGCGACCTCGGGCACCTCGAGCGCGAACAGCTTGCGGACCAGGTTGGGGTGGGTGCGCGACAGCGTCACCTGCGGGCCGCGGAAGGTGCGGGCGACGGAGACGACGTAGGCCTTGAGCCGGCTGCCGTGCCGGTAGTCCTCACCGGGCACCTGCTCGGGCGCCGGCAGCGTGGCCTCCACCTTGCCGATGTCGACCAGCACCACGCCCTGGGTGTTGCGGCGGTCGTGCGCCTGCACGATGCCGCTGACGATGTCGCCCTCCTTGCCGGCGTACTCCCCGAAGGTCTGCTCGTGCTCGGCGTCGCGGAGCCGCTGGATGATCACCTGCTTGGCGGTGCTGGCGGCGATCCGGCCGAAGTCGGAGGGGGTGTCGTCCCACTCGTGCACGACCTCGCCGTCCGGCCCCAGCTCCTGGGCCAGGACTGCCACCTCGCCGCTCTTGCGGTCCACCTGCACGCGCACGTGCTTGGCCGCACCGTCCGCGTGCCGGTAGGCGGTGACCAGCGCGGTCTCGATCGCCTGCAGCACCGTGTCCGCGGGGATGCCCTTCTCCCGCTCGACCGCCTTGAGAGCCGTCACGTCGATGTTCACTTGTTGCCTCCTCGTCGCGACCGGGGGTCCCGCGGCGCGCGGCGCGGTGCCGGTCGCCCGGGCTTCCCGCTCGCGTCGACCGCACTGGTCCCGGTCGGGTCCTGCTCGTCGTCGTGCTCGTCCTCGGCGTCCTCGGGCACGTCGCCGTCGGTCTCGTCGTCGGTCTCGTCGTCGTGGGTCTCGTCGTCGTCCTGGTGGTCGTCGTGGTGCTCGTCGTCGTGCTCGTCGTCGTGCTCGTCGTCGTGCTCGTCGTCGTCGCCGTGGTCGACGAGCGCGGCGTCACGGTGCCCGGCCGGTCGGGTGAACTCCACCTGCACCCGCGCCTCGCCCAGCTCTGCCCAGGGAACGGTGCGCTCGCCGACGGCCTTGCGCACCTGGCCCTTCTTGGTGCCGCCCTTCTCCACGGCCAGCACGACCCCGCCGTCGTCGACCCGGAGCACCCGGCCGGTGAGCTGCTCCCGGCCGGCGTCGGGGCCGACGGCGACGCCGACCAACCGGCCGACGTTGCGCCGCCAGTGCCGCGGCAGGGTCAGCGGTCGGTCGACCCCGGGGCTGGTGACCTCCAGGACGTAGGGCGAGCGGCCCAGCGCCTCGTCCTGCGCGTCGAGCACCTCCGACAGCGCACGGCTGAGCTCGGCGACGTCGTCCAGGCTGACCCCGGCGTCCCGGTCGACCACGACCCGGACCACCGACCGCTGGCCGGCGGGGCGGACGACGAGCTCCTCCAGGTCGTACCCGGCGGCGGCGACCACGGGCTCGACCCAACCGGTCAGCTTGGCGGTCACCACGTCCGCGGTGCCTGCACCTCGCGTGGACACCGACTGCCTCCTGTTGTGTGGGAACCGCGACGTGCCCACCGGGTGGGGGCCCCGGTGGGCGGCCGGGCGGGCCCGACGGGCCACCGGCGTGCTGCGCGTGAACCGTCAGGCTACCGCCCGCACCGCCGGCATCACCGGTCCCGCGAGTCGCGACCGGCGCTCCGGTGCGTTCGGCCAGGAGAGTCGCCCGGGACTGTCAGGATGGACGGCGATGTCCGGACTCCTCCCCGCTCCCCCGGCCGCCGGCGCGTTCACCCGACGCAGCCTGTTGATCGCCACCCTCGCCGGCACGGCGCTGGTGCTCACCGGCTGCACCGGCAGCCCCGGCGACGTGACCGACGCGGTCACCCCGGCGCAGGTCGACCGGCTGGCCGCCCAGGTCCGGGTGCAGGAGGAGGTGGTGGCCGGCTACGACCAGGCGTTGAGCAGCGCGCCCGACCTGGCCGCGGCGCTGACCCCGCTCGCCGCGCAGGCGCTGGCACAGCTGGACCGGCTGCGCGCGGCCGCCCCCGGCGACACCGCGACGACCTCGGCGGCGGCCAGCGGCACCGCTGCACCGACCGATGCGGCGGAGGCACGCGTCTGGCTGCGGGGCGTCGTCGCTGCGGCCGCCGCCGCGCACGCCGAGGCCTGCCCGGAGTTCACCGGCGGGCGGGCGGCGCTCCTCGGCAGCATCGCGGCCGGCCTGCGGGGCCAGGACGGACTGTTGGCATGAACACTGCTCCGCGACGGGCAGCCGGGAGACGGGACGACGATGGCTGACGGCACCAGCTCACCCGCGGGCTCGCCCACCGCGGCGGAGGACAGGGCGGCAGGGGGCAGGGCGGCGGAGGACACCGCACTGCAGGACGCGCTGGCCGCGGTGCACGCGGCGATCTGGGGCTACGGCGTCGTCGGTGCGACACTCCCCCCGGAGTCCCGGGACGCCGTGGTCGCGTGCGAGCTGGCGTACCTGGACCTCCGGGACCAGCTCGTCGCCCTGCTGAGCGCCCGGCGGGTCGAGCCGGTCGCCGACGAACCGGGGCACACCCTGCCCTTCCCGGTGCTCTCCCCGGTCGACGCCGCAGCGCTCGCGGTCGTGCTGGAGGAGGGCGCGTCCGGGACGTGGACGTGGGTGCTGGACCAGGCGAGCGAGCGCAGCACCCGCGTGCTCGCCGTGGCCGCGCTGAGCGCCGCCGAGCTGCGGGCGGTCGACTGGCGAGCCCGGGCCGGCCGCACGCCACCGACCAGCGCCTTCCCCGGCCTGCCGCAGGCCTAGCTGCCCAGCGCGGCGAGGAAGGCGTCGGCGACCTCGACGGCGACGCTGCTGGACTGCCCTGCCTCGACCAGCACGGCGAACGCGACGTCGCCCTGGGGGCCCCCGAGCTGGTAGCCCATGAACCACCCGTGTGCGTCCAGCGGGGTGTTGGTGCCGTACTCCGCGGTGCCGGTCTTGCCGTACACCTCACCCCGGTCGGCCAGCCCGGTGGCCGTCCCGCCGAGGACCACCTGGCGCATCATCGGCCGCAGCGCGTCCAGGACGGCCGGGTCGGGTCCGGCGGGGGCTGCACCGGCCGGCTCTGCCCCCACGACCTCGACGGGGACGGCCGGGGTGCCGCCGGCGATGCCGGCGGCCACCAGGGCCAGCTGGGCCGGGCTCATCAGCACCTGGCCCTGCCCGATCGCGTCGGCGGCCTCGGTCGTGCCGGTGCTCGTGGCGGGCACCTCACCGCTGAAGACGTCGACCGGCAGCTGCCAGTCGGTGCCCACCCCGTAGGAGGTGGCCGCGGCGGCGAGCGCGCCGTCGGGGAGGGTGAGCGCCTGCTGGATGAAGGTGGTGTTGCAGGACTGGGCGAACGCCTCGGTCATCGGCACCGTGCCGAGGTCGAACTGGTCCTCGTTCTCGAACTCCCGGCCCTCCACGAGGGTCGTGGCCGGGCAGGGCACCTGCGTCTCCGGGGTGACCGTGCCGGCGGACAGCAGCGCCGTCGCCGTCATCGTCTTCATGCTCGAGCCGGGAGGGAACTGCCCGGTCAGGGCGTTGACCGGGTTGGCCGCCTCGTTCGAGCTGACCGCCAGGAGCTCCCCGGTGCCCGGCCGCACCGCCACCAGGTGGGTGGCCAGCGGCTGGGTGGCCACGGCGGCGTCGGCGGCGTTCTGGACCGCCGGCAGCAGCGGGGTCTGGACGGGGGTGCCCGGCACGGGGTCGACGGTGCCGACGACCCGCCCGGTGTCCTCGAGGGCCTCGTCGGTGCTCATCACCCGGACGGTGAACCCCGGGGTGCCGGCCAGCTGCTCCTGGTAGGCCAGCTGCAGGCCGGACAGGCCCAGCCGGTCCCCGGCGGCGTAGCGCTGCTCGCCGTCGGCGTCGACGGTGTCCTCCAGCACCTCGGCGGTGGCGTCCCCGACCCGGCCCAGCAGGGCGAGCCCGAACCGGGACGTGGGGGCGAGCAACCGGGTGCTGGTCGGGAAGACGGCCCCGGGCAGGTCGTACACCTGTGCGCGGATCGCCTCGAAGTCCGGCCGGCGCAGGGTGATGACCGGGACGAACTGCCCGGCCGGTGCCGCCTGCACGTCGGCGGTGATCTCCTCCGCGGAGATCCCGGTCGCCGCGGCCAGGCCGGCGGCCAGCGCCGGCAGGTCGGTGACCTGGGCGGTGTCCACCCCGACGTCCACCACCTCCGTCTCGGCGAACAGCGGCGCGCCGGTGCCGTCGGTGATCGGTGCGCGCTCCGGCAGCGACCGGGCGAGCTCCAGGTGCTGACCGTCGGCCAGCTCCGGGTGGACGACGGCCGGCTCGGCGACGACCTCCCAGCTGTCCTCGCCCTCCTGCAGCTCCAGCGTGGCGTCGTAGGTCCAGTCCGGGGCCGCGGTGAGGTCCCAGGTGGCCTGCCAGGTGACGGTCGCCGCGCCGTCCTCGGCCTGCACCTCGCCCAGCTCGGTGCTCAGGGTCGCGTCGGGCAGGTCGGCGGCGGTCTGCTCCAGCAGCGCCCCGGCCGCCGCGGGGTCGGTCGTGCGGTCGGCGGCTGCATCCACCCGGCCCGCGGCCCAGTCGTCGAGGAAGGCCTGGGCGGCGTCGCGGACGTCGTCGGTGGAGTCGCCCGAGCACCCGCTCAGCAGCGGGGCGAGCACCAGCACCGCGGCACCCCCGGCCGTCGTCACCCGGCGGGTGGCCCCGCGCCTGCTGCTGGACCCGTGTCGGCTGCGCACCCACCCACCCTGGCAGAAGTCCGCTGCCGATCCGGAACTCCTCGCCGCACCAGCCCCAGGACTCACAGGCCGTCTAGAAGAGGATCGAGGCGTACGTGCCGACCTGCTGGAAGCCGACCCGTTCGTAGGCGGCGCGGGCCGCACGGTTGTAGTCGTTGACGTAGAGGCTGACCACCGGGGCGATCGCCGTGCGGGCGTACTCGACCACCGCCGCGGTGCCCCGCTGCCCGATCCCCTGCCCGCGGTGCTGCGGGGAGACCCACACGCCCTGCACCTGGCAGGCGTCGCGGGAGACGGCGCCGATGTCGGCCTTGAAGAGCACCTCGCCACGCTCGATCCACGCCAGTGAGTGACCGGCGTGGACCATCTCCGCCACCCGGGCCCGGTAGCCGGCGCCGCCGTCGACGCGCAGCGGGCTGACCCCCACCTCCTCGGTGAACATGGCGACGGCGGCCGGCAGCAGGGTGTCCAGCTCCTCGGTGCGGACCGGGCGCACCCGCGGCTCGGCCGGCACCGACGCCGGCCCCGAGATGGCCAGCAGGGGCTGCTGGGCGCGCACCTCCCGTGCCGGGCCCCAGTACGGCTCCAGCAGCTCCCACAGCGGCAGCACCGCCGCCGCCGGGCCCACCACGGTCGAGCACCGTCGCCCGGCCCGCCGGGCCCGGTCGGCGAACGCGGTCGCCGCGGCCCGTTCCGCGCCCGGCCGGGCGAAGGGGATCAGGTTCGCGCCGGCCAGGCAGACCGCCTCCAGCCGGCGACCGGCGTACAGGCCCCACAGTGGCGCGCCCAGCGACACGGTCGCGGTGCCGTGGGTCTCGACCCGCCCGGCGAGCATGCAGGCGCCGACCGGGTCGGTGGCCAGCAGCTCCCGGACGGCGTCCTCGTCCCCGGCGTCCAGGACCCGGGCGGGCGAGGAGCGCAGCACGCGGACCACTGTCCTCGGTCGACCGGTGTGGGCGGGCGGGTCAGGAGACGGAGACGACCGGCGGACCGGACGGGGTGCCCTCGGCGACCTGCGCCTCGGCGATCCGCATGGCCTCCTCGATCAGCGTCTCCACGATCATCGACTCGGGCACGGTCTTGACGACCTCGCCCTTGACGAAGATCTGCCCCTTGCCGTTGCCGGAGGCGACGCCCAGGTCGGCCTCGCGGGCCTCGCCCGGGCCGTTCACCACACAGCCCATGACGGCCACCCGCAGCGGCACCTCCATGCCCTCGAGGCCGGCGGTCACCTCGTCGGCGAGCTTGTAGACGTCGACCTGGGCCCGGCCGCAGGAGGGGCAGCTCACGATCTCCAGACCGCGCTGGCGCAGGTTCAGCGACTCCAGGATCTGGTTGCCGACCTTGACCTCCTCCGCCGGTGGGGCGGAGAGGGAGACCCGGATGGTGTCGCCGATGCCCTGGGACAGCAGGGCGCCGAAGGCGACCGCGGACTTGATGGTGCCCTGGAAGGCGGGACCGGCCTCGGTCACGCCGAGGTGCAGCGGGTAGTCGCACTGGGCGGCCAGCAGCTCGTAGGCGCGGACCATGACCACCGGGTCGTTGTGCTTCACCGAGATCTTGATGTCGCGGAAGTCGTGCTCCTCGAACAGCGAGCACTCCCACAGCGCCGACTCGACCAGCGCCTCCGGCGTCGCCTTCCCGTACTTGGCCAGCAGCCGCTTGTCCAACGAGCCGGCGTTGACCCCGATCCGGATCGGGGTGCCGGCGTCCTTGGCGGCCCGGGCGATCTCGCCGACCTTGTCGTCGAACTTCTTGATGTTGCCAGGGTTCACCCGCACGGCGGCGCACCCGGCGTCGATCGCGGCGAACACATAGCGCGGCTGGAAGTGGATGTCGGCGATCACCGGGATCTGCGACTTCCTGGCGATGATCGGCAGCGCCTCGGCGTCGTCGGTGTCGGGCACCGCGACGCGCACGATCTGGCACCCGGAGGCGGTCAGCTCGGCGATCTGCTGCAGCGTCGCGTTGATGTCGGCGGTCTTGGTCGTGCACATCGACTGGACGCTGACCGGGGAGTCGCTGCCGACCCCGACGCCCCCGACGTCCAGCTGACGGGTCTTCCGGCGCGGAGCGAGGACGGGCGGCGGAGAGGCGGGCATGCCCAGCGAGACGGTCACGGTAGGTCAGTCTCCCACTTACTGCAGGGTGATCGGGTTGACGACGTCGGCGATGACGAGCAGGCCGGACAGCAGGATGAACAACCCCGCCACGGCATAGGCGACCGGCATGAGCCGGGCGATGTCGAACGGGCCGGGATCGGGCCGCCCGCGCAGCCGGGCCACGGTCGAGCGGGCCTTCTCGTACAAGGCGCCGGCGACGTGTCCGCCGTCCAGCGGGTAGAGCGGCACGAGGTTGAACAGGAAGAGCACCAGGTTGACGCTGGCCAGCAGCGACACGAAGAAGCTGAGCTTGTCCAGGTTGCTGAACTGCTCCAGGGCGAACGCCTCACCGGACAGCCGGCTGACCCCGACCAGGCCGATCGGCCCCTCGCGGTCTCGCTCCTCGCCCATGAACGTGGCCCGGAACAGCTGCGGGATGCGCTCGGGGATCTGCACCAGCCGCTGGACCGACTCGACGACCACGGTGCCGAAGTAGCCCGGCAGCGAGCTCAGCGGCTGGCCGACGTACTCCGTCGCGGACTGGACGCCGAGGTACCCGACCTCCTCGGTGCCATCGGGTTCACCGTCCGAGTCGGTGTCGGTGTAGACGGTGTTCTCGATCGGGGTGACCGTGAGGTCGAGCTGCTCGGGAACGCCCTGGGCGTCCTCGCGGGCGACGGTCAGCGTCAGCGGGGTGCTGGCGCTGGCCTGCACCGTCTCGACCAGCGCCTCCCAGCCGTCGCCCGGCTCCTGGGTGACG
The DNA here is from genome assembly GCF_011039295.1 of Modestobacter sp. KNN46-3. Taxonomy (NCBI): domain Bacteria; kingdom Bacillati; phylum Actinomycetota; class Actinomycetes; order Geodermatophilales; family Geodermatophilaceae; genus Modestobacter; species Modestobacter sp. KNN46-3. The sequence goes on from NZ_JAAKGN010000043.1 coordinate 23,304, forward strand.
GGCTCGCCGTCGATCGCCAGGATCGTGTCCCCGGCCTTCAGCCCGGCCTGCGCGGCCGGACCGGCCGGCGGCAGCGCGCAGTCGGCGGCACCCGCCTCGCAGGTCTGCCCCTCGGGCGTGATCGGGACGGTGCAGGGGTCGGCGGCGGCGGCACTGGCGGCCCCGGCGGGCAGCACGCAGTCGGGCACCGCCGCGATCGTGGTGGTGGTCGTCGGCAGGCCGATGCCCACCAGCAGGACCAGGAAGAGCAGCACCGCCAGCACCAGGTTGTGGAAGGGGCCGGCGAACATCACGATCACCCGCTGCCACCACGGCTTGGCGTAGAAGACCCGGCCGCGGTCGGTGGGCAGGACGTCGTTGAGGGCCGCCCCGCGCACCTCGGCGATGAAGCTGCGCATCCGGGTGGCGCGCTTGCTCTCGCCCTCCTCGGCCGGCGGGATCATGCCGACGATCCGGATGTAGCCGCCCAGCGGGATCGCCTTGATCCCGAACTCGGTCTCGCCGCGGCGGAAGGACCACACCGTCGTCCCGAAGCCGACGAAGAACTGCGGCACCCGCATGCCGAACTTCCGGGCCCAGTAGAAGTGCCCGAACTCGTGGAAGCCGATGCTGAACAGCAGCCCGATGGCGAAGGCGACGATCCCGAGGACCGTCAGCAGGAACCCGCTCAGCTCAAGCTCCGTCTCAGGTCGTCCGCGTCGATGGCGCCGCGAGCGTGCTCCCGGGCCCACTTCTCAGCGGCCAGCACGTCCTCGACGCAGGTGGGTGCGCCGAGGTCCGGCGCGGCGTCGAGGGTACGCGCGATGACCTGCACAATCCCTGGGAACGAGAGGTGTCCGGCTGTGAATGCGGCGACCGCCTCCTCGTTGGCCGCGTTGTAGAGCGCCGGGACGACGCCGCCGGCCTCCCCCGCCTGCCGGGCGAGCCGGACCGCCGGGAACACCTCGCCGTCCAGGGGGAGGAACTCCCAGGTGCTGGCGGCCGACCAGTCCAGGGCCGGCTGCACGTCCGGCAACCGGTCCGGCCAGGCCAGCGCCAGCGCGATCGGCAGCCGCATGTCCGGTGGGCTGGCCTGGGCGATCGTCGCGCCGTCGGTGAACGTCACCATCGAGTGGACGATCGACTGCGGGTGCACCACGACGTCGATGTCGGCGTACGGGACGCCGAAGAGGAGGTGCGCCTCGATCAGCTCCAGCCCCTTGTTGACCAGGGTCGCGGAGTTGATGGTCACCACCGGGCCCATGTCCCAGGTGGGGTGGGCCAGCGCCTGCTCCCGGGTGACGTCGGCCAGGTCCGCGGCGCTGCGGCCGCGGAACGGCCCCCCGCTGGCGGTGAGCACCAGCCGGGCCACCTCGCCCCGCGTGCCCCCGCGCAGGCACTGCGCCAGCGCGGAGTGCTCGGAGTCGACCGGCACCAGCTGACCCGGGGCCGCCGCCGCCGTCACCAGTGCACCACCGGCGACCAGCGACTCCTTGTTGGCCAGGGCCACCGTGCGACCGGCGGCGAGCGCCGAGAGCGTCGGGCGCAACCCGATCGACCCGGTGATCCCGTTGAGGACGACGTCGGCCGGCCGCGTGGCCAGCTCCTCGGCGGCGCGCGGGCCGGCCAGGATCTCCGGGAGCGCGTACTGGCCCTGGGCCCAGCCGCGCTGCTGCGCCGCGGCGTAGAAGGCGAGCTGCAGGTCCTGGGCGGCGGTGGCCCGGGCGATGGCCACGGTGCGCACGCCCAGCGAGAGGGCCTGCTCGGCCAGCAGGGCGACGTCACCCCCACCGGCGGCGAGCCCGGTGACCCGCAGCCGGCCCGGGTTCTGCCGGGCGACGGCGATCGCCTGGCGCCCGATCGACCCGGTGGACCCCAGCACGGTGACCGTGCGGGGTTCGGTGCTGCGCGGCTCGCTCATGCACCTGATCCTGCCAAGCCCGCCGACTCCACGTCTCGCCGCCAGGCGCGGCACCGCCACCACAGCCTCGCCCCGTCCACTCTTGACGACAATCCGCCCCTGCACGACTGATCTGCACAGCCAGACTCCGTCCGGATCTGGACGGATCAGCCATCCGTTGTCACTCGTTGGGCAATCTCTCGGCGTGTCGTCGCACGGAACGACAATCCGGGTCGTTGCGTGCCGATACTTCTGTCGATGGCTCGGACGTCCGGGCCCGGACCAGACGGAGAAACTCATGTCCCGCGTGTCCCCGCTCCGCGCCACCGTGGCGACCGGCCTCAGCCTCGGCACCGTGGGCCTCGGCATCGCCTTCGCGCCGGCCGCCCTGGCCGCCGACCTGCCTCCGCTGCAGGGTTCCTCCACTGCGGTGATCGGTCAGCCCTACACCCTGACCGGCACCGGGTGTGCGGCGACGGATCCCAGCACGCCGGCCATCGTCTACGTGGACGTCCTGGCCGCAGCAGATGCCGACGACCCCGCAGCCGAGCCGGTGCTCAGCCTGGCGGGCGCGGTGGAGGCCGGCACCTGGACCGCGGCACTGGAGTTCCTGCCCGAGGCGACGCCGGGCGGCTACGTGGCCTTCGCCATCTGCGAGCCCTACGACGGCGGGGAGAACGAGGACGGCGCGGACTGGCTCCTCTACCCGGAGTTCGGGTTCACGCTGCAGTCGGCGCCCGTGACGCCGACGCCGGTCACGCCGACGCCGGTCACCTCGCCCCCCAGCACCCCGACCACCGTCACCCCGACCGGCCAGCTGCGCGGCGAGACCGCGAACACCGTCGGCGTGTCCAGCACCAAGACCGCCGCCACGACCGGCGCCAGCGCCGTCCAGGGCGCGAAGATCGTCAAGGTGCTCACCGGCTTCAAGCCCGGGGAGAAGGTCACCGTCACGCTGCACTCGGACCCGCAGACGGTGGGCACCTTCACCGCCGACGAGAACGGCACCGTGACGGCCACCTTCACGCTGCCGGCCGGCACCACGGCCGGTGAGCACGACCTGGTCTTCGAGGGCGACATGGGCACCTACTTCCAGGAGTCCCTGACGGTCACCGCCGCCAGCTCCTCGGACTCCGACAGCCTGGCCTACACCGGCGCGAGCCTCGCCCTGCCGCTGTCGCTGGGTGGCGGGCTGCTCGTCGCCGGCGCCGGTGCGCTCTACGCCCTCCGGCGCCGTCCGGCGGGGGCACAGCAGGCCTGAGCATGACCCTTCCGCACGACGTGGACGCCGGCCAGGAGACTCCTGGCCGGCGTCCGCCGCGTTCCAGCGCACGTGCGCGGCGCTGGTCGCGCGTCGTCCTCTCCGTCCTCGCCCTGCTGGTGATCGCACTGGGCGCGGACGCGGCCGTGCTCGCCGGCCGGCTGGAGCAGGTCGACGTCGACCTGTCCGACGGCCCCGGGGACGCCGACGGGCGGACCTGGGTCCTCGTCGGACTCGACTCGCGCACGCACCTCCCCGCCGACGCCACCAGTGCCGCCTTCGGCACACCGGAGGACGTCCCCGGCAGCCGTGCGGACGTGATCGTGGTGGTCCACCAGACCGACGCCGGGGCCACCGTGTTCTCGGTGCCGCGCGACGTGGTGGTGCGCGCGGACCGACGTCCCGGTCGACTCGCACTCGCCTGGCTGCGCGGACCGCAGGCCACCGTCGACGGGCTGTGCCAGCTCGGCATCCCCACCGACCACCTGCTGACCGTGGACCTGGGCGGGTTCGCCGCGGTGGTCGACGCCGCCGGCGGACTGGACGTCGAGGTCCCCGAACCGGTCCGCGACCAGCCCGCCGGGCTGGAGCTCACCCGTGCCGGCCACCAGCACGTGGACGGCGCCACCGCTCTGGCCCTCGTGCGCTCCCGGCACCCCGAGCACCTGGTCGACGGGGAGTGGGTGCCGGCGCCCGCGGCCCCCGACGGCCGCGCCACCGCCGCCGGCAGCGTGCTCGCTGCCCTGATGGACCAGGTCCGCGCCACGATGCCGCGACCATGGCGCCTCCAGTCGGTCGCCTGGGCGGCCTCCGCGGCCATCGCCACCGATCCGGACACCTCCGTCGGGGAACTCACCTCACTGGCCCGCGCAGACGTGGCCGACGTACGGGTCCTCCCGGTCGGCGACCCGGTGGGGGGCACGATCGCCCGGCTGCCCACGGCGGACACCAGGGCCGCGGTCGCGGCGGTCGGGCTCTCGTGCAGCCGCTGACCGAGCACATGCGGTCGCGCCACGACCGCGCCGAGCGGGTGGAGCGCACCGGGGCCTGGCAAGATGGTCTCCGTGAGTGAGCACAGCGGCCGGGGCCAGGGGCATCAGACGAGCGCCAGGGTGGTCGAGCAGTCCACCCGCGAGGAGGGCATCGTCCGCGCGGGGTCGACACCCGTCCACGACGAGCACCCTGCGGACTGGGGCTGGCACGCCGAGTCGGGCCGGGTCGGCCGGATCACCGGCTGGCTGATGGTGCTGGCCCTGCTGGCCCTGCTGTTCGGTAACCACGACGGCCAGGTCGAGAACCTGTGGATCCTCGGCTTCGTCCTCACGCTCGTGGTCATGCTGCTGTGGGACGTCCGCCGGCGGAAGAACGCCTGGCGCTCCCGCTGACCCACCCGCCGCTGCCCAGCGGCCCGTGATTGACGACAGAGGCCGCTTCCCCTCCGGGGAGGCGGCCTCTGTCGTCGTCTGCGAGCCTGCCCCAGACCGCACTGGACGAAGGTGACGGTGAACGACTCCGCCTGGGTCAATGTTGACGTCGCTGCGGTGGACAGTCCCGGTGGTGGATGTGCAAATCTGACCGACTCGTCCGCGTGTCGCACAGAAAACTGCCAGCCAGGGTGGTCGGTCCCGCTAGACAGTCCCGCAACGGACCCGTACAACCCGGGCCGACACACACACGGAGGAACCCCGATGAGCCGCCTGTCCCGCACCCGCGTCGCCGTCGTGACCGGTCTGACCCTCGGAACGGCCTCCGCGGGCCTCCTCCTCGCCCCCGCCGCGCTCGCCGCGCCTGCCGCGCCGTCCGTCGCGCCGTCGAGCACGCTCGCCCCCGGTGCCACCTTCACCATCTCCGGCGCCGGCTGCACCCAGGCCTCCGACACCGACGCGGAGCCCATGGCCGTCATCACGCCCGACAGCGACGAGCCCGGCTGGGGCGACGGCGGCCCGGTCAACGCCGACGGCACCTGGACCCTCGAGCTGGACGCACCCGCTGAGGTGGGCACCTACTCGTACCGGCTGTACTGCGACCAGTACACGACCGACTTCCAGTACCCGAACGTGACCATCACGGTCACCGCCGACGGCAAGCCCGCCCCCGCCCCCGCCCCGGCCGCCTTCGTGCCGGGAGCGAAGCCGAACACCCCGGGCATCGCCGCCACCGCCAGCAGCGCCACCAGCAACGTCGCCGCCCCGGGCCAGAAGATCACCAAGACCCTCAAGGGCTTCAAGGCCTTCGAGAAGGTCACCCTGGTCATGCACTCGACCCCCGTCGTCCTGGGCACCTGGGACGCCGACGCCAACGGCGTCGTCACGGCCACCTTCACGCTCCCCGCGGGCACCGCGCTCGGCACCCACACCCTCGCCTACGACGGCTCCGACGGCAGCCACTTCGAGGAGACCATCACCCTGACCGCCGACGGCAAGGCGCTGGCCTACACCGGCGCCAGCGTGGCCCTGCCGCTGGTCGCGGGCACCGTGCTCGTCGGCGCCGGCGCCGGCGCCCTGGTCCTCAGCCGCCGCCGCACCGCGGGAGCGACGCAGGCCTGAGCATGATCCTCAGCACCACCACGGACGCCGGCCAGGCACCCCCTGGCCGGCGTCCGTTGCGTTCACGGGTAGTGCGCCGGGCACTGGGCGGTGGCTGGGAGGGGACATCGCACGGGATCTGGGTGCCCTGGGACGTCGTCTAGCTGACGGCCACGCCGATCGCACTGCCGATCAGGTAGGTCGTGCCGGCGGCCAGCGCCCCGAACAGCAGCTGGCGCAGCGCGGACCACCACCACGGCCGCGGGGTGAAGCGCGAGGACAGCGCACCGGCGACCGCCAGGCCCACCCCGCCGCACACCAGCGCCACCCACAGCAGGTCCAGCCCGAACAGGTAGGGCAGCAGCGGCACGGCGGCGCCGACCGAGAAGGTCACGAACGAGGAGACCGCAGCCACCTTCGGCGACGGGATGTCCTCCGGACTCAGCCCCATCTCCGCGACGACGTGCAGCCGCAGCGCCGTCTCCGGGTCCCGGGACAGCTGCACCGACACCCGCTCGGCGAGGTCGTCGTCCACCCCGCCGGCGCGCAGCAGGGCGACCAGCTCGTGCCGCTCCCCCTCGGGGTTGCGTTCCAGTTCCCCGCGCTCCTTGGCGACCTCCAGCTCGAGCTGCTCGTTCTGGGTGGTCACTGACGTGTACTCGCCCAGCGCCATCGAGATGGCCCCGGCGACGAGGCTGGCGACGCCGGAGAGCACGACCGTCTGCGCCGCGGCACCGCCGGCGCCGACCCCGGCCACGAGGGCCGTGTTGGTCACCAGACCGTCCATCGCGCCGAAGACGGCCGCCCGCAGCCAGCCACCGGAGACGTCGGCGTGACTGTGCTCGTGCGCCTCCGCGTCGGGGGACACGGTCAGTCCTGGTCCGACTCGGCTCCCAGCGGGACGGCGTCCTCGACGGTGGGGACCGGGACGGCGACGCTCGGCACCCCGTCGACCTGGTCCGCGGCGGCCAGCTGACCGCAGGCGCCGTCGATGTCCGAACCGCGGGTGTCGCGGACGGTGGTCGGGACGCCGGCGGCGCGCAGCCGGGCGACGAACTCGCGCTGCGCCGGCAGCGGGCTGGCGTCCCACTTGCTGCCCGGCGTCGGGTTGAGCGGGATGAGGTTCACGTGCGCCAGTCGCTTCGCCAGCAGCTTCCCGAGCAGGTCGGCCCGGAACGGCTGGTCGTTGATGTCCCGGATCAGCGCGTACTCGATCGAGTACCGGCGACCGGTGCGGCGGGCGAAGTCGTCGGCGGCGCCCAGCACCTCGTCGACCTTCCAGCGGGTGTTGATCGGCACCAGTTCGTCGCGCAGCTCGTCGTCGGGGGCGTGCAGGCTGACCGCCAGGGTGACGTTGAGCCCCTCCTCGGTGAGCTTGCGGATCGCCGGGACCACGCCGACCGTCGAGACGGTCACCGAGCGCTGGGCCAGGCCCAGCCCGTGCGGTGCCGGGGTCAGCAGTGCGTCGAGCGTCTTGCGCACCCGGGCGTAGTTGGCCAGTGGCTCGCCCATGCCCATGAAGACGACGTTGGAGAGCCGGCCGGGCCCGCCGGGGATCTCGCCGTTGGCCATCGCCGCGGCCGCCGCGACCGCCTGGCCGATGATCTCGGCCGCGGAGAGGTTGCGGGTCAGGCCGCTCTGGCCGGTCGCGCAGAACGGGCAGGCCATGCCGCAGCCGGCCTGGCTGGAGATGCAGACGGTGGCGCGCTCGGGGTAGCGCATGAGCACGCTCTCCACCAGGGCCCCGTCGTGCAGGCGCCACAGCGTCTTGCGGGTGCGGCCGCCGTCGGCGGACTGGTGCCGGACCGGGGTCAGCAGCCCCGGCAGCAGCGCCTCGGCCAGCTCCGCGCGCGACGCGGCCGGCAGGTCGGTCATCTGCTCCGGATCGGTCACCCCGGCGTAGAAGTGCCGGGCCAGTTGATCGGCACGGAAGGCCGGCTGACCCAGCTCGACGACCGCTGCGCGGGCCTCCGCCCGGGTCAGGTCGGCGAGGTGCCGAGGCGGCTTGGTACGGCGGGGGGCCTCGAAGACCAGGGGCAAGACAGTCATGACGGTGTCCATGCTCCCACCACCGGGCCGCTGGGGGTGGGCTTAGCGGGGGTGACATGGCTCCCCGGATGACGCCGGGGAGGCGCCGTGCCCCGTCAGCTCCGGCCGAGAGCCTCGGCCGGCGTCGCCGACGGGTCGGGTGCACCGGACGGCGCGGCCGTCGGCGTGGACGTCGGCGGCGAGGCCACGGTCGGGGTCGCCGTCGGGCTGGGGGCGGGGGTCTGCTCGGGGGCGACGATCGGCGGGACCACCTCGCCATCGCCGGACGGTCCGTCCCCCGAG
>NZ_JAAKGN010000044.1:0-31070 GCF_011039295.1 Modestobacter sp. KNN46-3
GCCGCGGCGCCGCGGGTGGAGGCCCTCGGCAGCGACTTCGAGCTGGCCCGGGACCCGGCTGCGCGATCCGCCCGGTTGCCCACGCTCGGCTTCACCGTGGCCCGGCGTGCGCTGGCCGACGGCGCTCCCGTGCTGATCCAGGTGCCCCGCTCCGGCTACGTGCCCTCGCTGGTCTGCGACCGCTGCCGGGCGCCGGCCCGCTGCGCGCACTGCGCCGGCCCGCTGGGGATCGCACCGGCGCCCGGGCCGAACGGGGTGCGGATCGCAGCCTGCCGGTGGTGCGCCCGCCCGGCGGCGACCTTCGACTGCCCGCACTGTCACGGCACCAAGCTGCGGGCCGCCGTGATCGGCGCCTCCCGCACCGCGGAGGAGCTGGGCCGGGCGTTCCCGGGAGCGGCGGTGCGGGTCTCCGGCCGCAGCTCCGGGGTGCTCGCGGAGGTCTCCGGTGACCCGGCGATCGTGGTGGCCACGCCGGGGGCGGAGCCGGTGGCCGAGGGCGGCTACGGCGCGGCGCTGCTGCTGGACTCCTGGGCGCTGCTGGGCCGGGCCGACCTGCGGGCGGGGGAGGAGACGATGCGCCGCTGGATGAACGCCGCCGGGCTGGTGCGGGCCGGCGGCCAGGTGGTGGTCGCCGCCGACGCCGCGCACCCGGTCGTGCAGGCGCTGGTGCGCTGGGACCCGGCCGGGCTGGCCACCCGGGAGCTGGCCGACCGCCGCGAGCTCGGATTCCCGCCGGTCACCCGGATGGCCTCGCTGTCGGCGTCACCGGCGGCGCTGGCGGACTTCCTGGCGGCGCTGCGGCTGCCCGAGGGCGCCGACGTCCTCGGACCGGTCCCCGAGCCCCCGCGGCCGGGGCAGGAGGGCGAACGGGAGCGCTACCTGGTCCGGGTGCGGCGCAGCGACGGGGCGGCCCTGGCGCGGGCGCTGCACGACGTCCAGGGGGTGCGCAGCGCCAAGAAGGTCGCCGAGCACGTCCGCGTGCAGCTGGACCCGCTCGAGCTGGCCTAGGCGTACGCGGCCGTCCCGTCGGGCGGCAGGGGGTTCGGAGCTCGCACGGAGCCCTTGACAACTTTTCTTGTCGGGAGCACGGTGACGGCATGCAGGACGTCGAGGTCATCGAGGACGCGGAGGCGGCGGCCGCCGCGCTGGACCCGGTCCGGGCCCAGCTGCTCGGCGAGCTGGCCGTCCCGGCCTCCGCCGCCGGGCTCGCCGCCCGGGTCGGCATCGCGCGCCAGAAGGTGAACTACCACCTCAAGGCGCTCGAGGCGCACGGCCTGGTGAGGCTGTCCGAGGAGCGCCGGCACGGGGGCATCACCGAGCGGGTGCTGCAGGCGTCGGCGGCGTCGTACGTCGTGTCGCCGGCGGCCGTCAGCGCGTCCGCGGCCGATCCGGACGCCAACGCCGACCACCTGTCGGCGGGCTACCTCGTCGCGCTGGCCGGCCGGCTGATGCGCGAGGTCGGCGCCCTGGCGCGCCGGGCCGGCGCGTCCGGCACGCGCCTGCCGACGCTGACCATCGACACGGAGATCGGCTTCCGGTCGGCCGCCGACCGGGCTGCCTTCGCCGACGACCTGACCGCGGCGGTGCTCGACCTGGCCGCTCGGTACCACCACGACGACGGGCGCCCGCACCGGCTCGTCGTCGCCGCCCACCCCGTTCCCGAGGAGAGAACATGAGCACGACCACGGACGTCCCGTACCGCCTGGAGTTCAGCGTCGAGGTCCCGGGCAGCCCGGAACAGGTCTGGCAGGCCGTCGCGACCGCCCGGGGCATGAGCGCCTGGTTCCTGCCGACCGAGATGGAGGAGCGCGAGGGCGGCACCCTGCACTTCTCCATGGGCCCCGAGATGGGCTCGGACGGCCGGGTCACCGGCTGGGACCCGCCGCGCCGCATCGCCTACGAAGAGGACTGGGCCGCCCTCATGGGCAAGGGCCCGGACGCGCTGAGCCCGCTGACGTCGGAGTTCCTCGTCGAGGCACGGTCCGGCGGCACCTGCGTCGTGCGGGTCACCAGCAGCGGCTTCGGGACCGGCGCCGCCTGGGAGTCGGAGTGGTGGGAGGACATGGGTTCGAGCTGGCGGCCCTTCTTCGACAACCTGCGCCTCTACCTGGCGCACTTCCCCGGCCAGGAGGCCACGCAGCTGGAGGCCGCCGCCTCCCACCCCGGCGACGCGGGAGCGCTCTGGTCGACCCTGCGCGACGCGCTCGGCCTGGGCGAGGAAGGCGCGACGGTCGAGGTGCGCGGCGCCACCGGCACGGTCGAGCGGGTCGGCGAGCGGCAGGCGCTGGTCCGGCTCACCGCACCGGTTCCCGGGATGCTCAGCGTCTTCACGTACGGCGAGGGGAACGGCACGGCCTTGGCGGGCGTGCGGGCGTACCTGTTCTCCGCCGACGCCGCAGACCACGTGCGGCGCGAGCAACCGGCCTGGCAGGCCTGGCTGCAGGAGCTCTCCGTCCCCGCCTGATCCCCTGCACCCGCTGCCCGGGCCACCGGGTGGTCAGTCGATCGGCTGGTCCAGCAGCTGCGCCAGCTCGGCGTCCAGCTGGGCGGCGGCCATGTCCTCGATGGCCCGCTCGGTGGCCCGGCGCCAGCGCACCGGGAGCGTCGTGGCGGCGGTGCCCACCCCGGCCACGATCCCGACCAGCAGGTGCGGGCGCGCGTGGCCGCGCCGGCGCAGCGCCCGGACGGCCGGGCCGTGCACGGCCGTCGCCGCCAGCCCCCAGCCGGCCGTCGCGAGCGCCTGGTGACGGGTGACCGCCTGGTCGGCGGGGGACGCCGACTCGACCGGCATGCCCTGGAAGGTGCGCCGCAGCGAGGGCAGATCGTGGGCCACCGTGTCGGCGGCGACCGCGACCAGCAGCGCCAGGTACACCCGTGCGCGGGCCGCGGACCGGGGCGGCAGGTCGAGGGCCGCCTCGGCACCGCCGACCGTCAGGCCGTCGACGAGGGTGCTGATCACGGCGTGGACGCGGTGCGAGGCGAGTGAGGCCATTGCTGCACCGTAGCCAGGTCACCCTGCGGGCGCCGCTGCACACGGCACCTAGGATCGTCGGGTGAGCGTCACCCCCATCCGGATCATGGGCGACCCGGTGCTCCGCACCCCGGCCGCCCCCGTCGTCGACTTCGACGCCGAACTGCGTCAGCTCGTCGCCGACCTGACCGACACCATGCACGCGGCCGGCGGCGCCGGCATCGCGGCGCCGCAGATCGGCGTCGGCCTGCGCGTGTTCACCTGGTACGTCGACGGCGAGGTCGGCCACCTGGTCAACCCCGACGTGACGCCGGTGGGCGAGGAGACCGAGGAGGACGCCGAGGGCTGCCTGTCCATCCCCGGCTTCCGGTTCGACTGCCGTCGGCACCTCTACGTCGCCGCCAGGGGCTGGGACATGCACGGCGAGCCGATCCGGGTGGAGGGCTCGCACAAGCTGGCGCGGGCCATCCAGCACGAGACCGACCACCTCGACGGCGTGCTCTTCGTCGACCGGCTCGACGCCGAGGCCCGCGCCGCCGCCCTGGACGTGCTGCAGGGTGCGGAGTGGCAGGGCGCGCAGGCCTGGCTGCCCGACGGGTCGCCGGTGCCGGCACCCGTGGTGAAGGTGAGCCCCCACTGAGGCTCCTGTTCGCCGGTACCCCGGCGCCGGCCGTCGTCGCCCTCGACGCGCTGCTGGACTCCGCCCACGAGGTCGTCGCCGTCCTCACCCGGCCCGACGCACCGTCCGGCCGCGGCCGGCGCACCAGCCGGTCGCCGGTCGCCGAGCGCGCCGACGCCGCCGGCATCCCGGTGCTGCAGCCCCGCTCGCCTCGGGAGCCGGAGTTCCTGTCCCAGCTCGCCGACCTCGCCGTCGACTGCGCCCCGGTCGTCGCCTACGGCGCCCTCGTGCCGCCGGCGGCCCTGCAGGTCCCGCGGCACGGCTGGGTGAACCTGCACTTCTCGCTGCTGCCCGCCTGGCGCGGCGCGGCGCCGGTGCAGCACGCGATCATGGCCGGCGACGAGGTCACCGGCGCGGCCACCTTCCAGCTGGAGGCCGGGCTGGACACCGGCCCGGTCTTCGGCGTCGTCACCGAGCCGATCGGGGCGACCGACACCGCCGGCGACCTGCTGGACCGGCTGGCGGTCAGCGGTGCCCGGCTGCTGGTCGCGACGCTGGACGGCCTCGCCGACGGCTCGCTGCGGCCCGAGCCCCAGCCGGCCGAGGGGGTCAGCCTGGCCCCGCGGATCGAGACCGCGGACGCCCAGGTCGACTGGACCCTGCCGGCCCACGTCGTCGACCGGCGGGTGCGCGGCGTGACGCCGGCGCCGGGGGCCTGGACGACCTGGCGCGGGAACCGGCTGCGGCTGGCGCCGGTCGAGCCGCTGCCCTCGTCGTTGGCCCTCGAACCGGGGGAGCTGTCGATCGGGTCGACCGGTGTGCTGGTGGGCACCGGGCGCGGCGCCGTCCGGCTGTCGTCGGTGCAACCGGCCGGCAGGAAGATGCTCCCGGCGGCCGACTGGGCGCGCGGTGCGCGCCTGGAACCGGGCGAGCGACTCGGTGAGCAGGTGGGCGCATGACCGGCCCGGAGAAGCGGGCCGGCCACAAGCGGCGCAACGACCCCGGCACCGGCAACCAGCGGCCGCAGTCCCGACGGCACCGGCCGACGCTGGACGGGGCCCGGCTGACCGCCTACGACGTGCTGGACGGCGTCTCCAGCCGGGCGGCCTACGCCAACCTGCTGCTGCCCCAGCTGCTGCGCGAGCGGCAGCTCGAGCCCCGGGACGCTGCCTTCGCCACCCAGCTGGCCTACGGCACGTTGCGCGCCACCGGCACGCTGGACGCCGTCCTGACCACGCTGGTGTCCCGGCCGCTGGCCGAGCTCGACCCCAAGGTGCTGGACCTGCTGCGGCTGGGCGCCTACCAGCTGATCGACCTGCGGGTGCCGGCGCACGCCGCGGTGGACACCACCGTCGCCCTCACCCGGGCGATCGTCGGCACCGGCGCCTCCGGGCTGGTCAACGCGGTGCTGCGCAAGGTCGCCGCCGGCGGTGACCGGGCCGCCTGGGTCGCCGCCCTCGCCCCGGCCGACGCCGACGCACGGTTGACCCTCACCACCGACCACCCGCGCTGGATCGTCGAGGCCTGGCGGGAGGCGCTGGCCGACGACGCCGAGGTCGAGGCCGCGCTGCTCGCCGACGACGCCGCACCCGAGGTGCACCTGGTCGCCCGGCACGTCGACCGGGACGAGCTGGCCACCGACTCCGGTGGGGAGCCTGGTCCGTGGTCGCCGCACGCCGTCCGGCTGCACGGCGGTGACCCCGGCAAGCTGGCTGCGGTCCGCTCCGGTGCGGCCGCGGTGCAGGACGAGGGCAGCCAGCTGGCCACCCTCGCCCTGGTCCGGGCGCCGCTGGAGGGCCCGGACGCGCGCTGGCTGGACATGTGCGCCGGCCCCGGGGGCAAGGCGGGGCTGCTGGCCGCCGTCCGGCCGGCCGGGGTCCACCTGACCGCTGCCGACCGCAGCGAGCACCGCGCCGAGCTGGTGCGCGGCGCGCTGGCCGGTGCGGACGACGTCGAGGTCCTGGTCGCCGACGGCACGGCGCCGAGCTGGCCGGCCGGGTCGTTCGACCGGGTCCTGCTGGACGCACCCTGCACCGGCCTGGGCGCGCTGCGCCGCCGGCCGGAGGTGCGCTGGCGCCGGACTGCTGCCGACGTCGAGCCGCTGGCCGAGCTGCAGCGGCAGCTGCTGGACAGCGCACTCGCCTCGGTGCGGCCCGGGGGAGTGGTCGCCTACGTGACCTGCTCCCCGCACACCGCCGAGACCGTCGCCATCGTCGACGCGGTCGCCGGCCGGGACGACGTCGAGGTGCTCCCCGTGGCCCCGCTGTTCCCGGAGGTGCCCGGCATCGAGCGCGGCGAGCACGCCCAGCTGTGGCCGCACCGGCACGGCACCGACGCGATGTTCATGGCGCTGCTCCGCCGCACCCGCTGAAGACCCGGTGACCGCGGCGGCGCGCCTGGCTAGCGTGCCGCTCCGTGATGTGGCTGCCCGCCGACTTCGTCCACCCGCTGCGCGCCGACCTGCCGACGGGTGAGCACCTGCGGCTGATGGGCGCCGCCGACACCGAGATCGACTTCCCGGCGGTGATGGGCTCACGGGAGCGGCTGTGGTCGGTCTACGGGCCGACCTGGGGCTGGCCACCGGCGACGATGACGGTGGAGCAGGACCGCGACGACCTCGCCCACCACGAACGGGAGATCGCCGCGCACGAGAGTTTCCTGTACGGGCTGTTCCCCCGGGACGAGGCCGAGCTGCTCGGCTGCGTGTACGTCGACCCGCCGGCCAAGCAGGGCGGCGCGGACGCCGAGGTCTCCTGGTGGGTGGTCGACCGGCTGGTCGGCAGCCCCACGGAGGCGGCACTGGACACCTTCGTGCCCGCCTGGCTGTCCCGGGACTGGCCGCTGCGGGCACCCCGCCACGTCGGCCGCGACCTCAGCTGGGCGGAGTGGCTGGCGCTGCCCGACCTGCCCTGAGCGGTCGGCGTCAGCCGGCGTCGCCGGCCGGGTCGGCGCCCCTGCGGGTCAGCTGCTCGTGCCGCTGCTGGGCCTCCTGCGGACCGTCCAGGCCCAGCCGGTCCGCGATCTGTGCCCAGGTCAGCCCCTCACCGCGGGCCATGGTGAGCAGGCCGAGTTCGAGATCGTCGGTCTCGGCGCGCAGCAGCGGGAGCAGGCTGAGTGCTGCGACCAGGTCCTCGCCCTGCACCGAGGGCTCGGCGTCGTCGGTGTAGGCGAGGCTGCCACCGGCCAGGCCGGCCACCAGCCGGACCGCCTCGTGCGGGCTGAGCGTGTACGGGTTCAGCAGCCGGGCCCGCGCCTCCGGTGTGGCCGCGTACCGCTCGTGGAGCCGGAACAGCGCGGCGTACCGGTCCACCGGTGGGCTGGGGGCCGCGGCGCCGGACCGGCCGGGGGGCAGGGACATGCGGTCAGCGTGGGGTGCCGGGCGGCCGGTGGGCAACGGGATTCCCCATCCCCGGCCGGCGTTCCCGCGGGAACGCCGGCCGGGGACACGGGGACGGCTCAGAAGGGGAACTTCCGCTTCGTGTGCTGGACGCTCACCCAGTGGTCAGTGGTGAACTCCTCGATCGCCCAGTCCGACGGTCCGGACCGTCGAGTGCCGGGCTGTCCACGTCTCCGGCCCGGGCCGGGCGTCGACAACGCGACGGTCGATGCGCCGTCAGGTCGGCGAGGGGTCCCGGGCCGGGCGGGCCGGGCGGGTCGGCGGACGGCGCTCGTCGCGCGGGTGGCCAGCCGGCCAGCACGAGCGCGGTCGCCCAGCGCCAGAGCCGGGCCCGACGCTCGACGGCGACCCGGTCGACGTCCTGGCTCCTCGACATCGCGGCAGCGTCGGGAGCGTCGGCCGATCCGGGCGACCGTCAGGTCGCCCGTCCGGGCTCGCAGGAGGCGGCCCCTACGATCACCGGGTGTCCCGGGAACCCATGATCGCGCCCAGTCTGCTGTCCGCGGACTTCGCCCGGCTCGCCGACGAGGTGCAGCGGATCGCCGACGCCGACTGGGTGCACGTCGACGTCATGGACGCCCACTTCGTGCCCAACCTGACCCTGGGCCTGCCGGTGGTGCAGGCCATCCAGGCGGTCAGCCCGGTGCCGCTGGACTGCCACCTGATGATCGACGACCCGGAGCGCTGGGCCCCCGGCTACGCCGAGGCCGGCGCCCGCAACGTCACCGTGCACGCCGAGGCCTGCACCGACCCCCGCGCCGTCGCGCGCGACCTCAAGGCCGCCGGCGCGCTCGCCGGCCTGGCGCTCAAGCCGGGCACGCCGCTGGCGGACTACCTCGACGTGCTGCCGGAGTTCGACACCCTGTTGGTGATGACGGTGGAGCCCGGCTTCGGCGGGCAGTCGTTCATGCCGGAGGTGCTGCCGAAGGTGCGGGAGGCCCGCCGGCTGGTCGAGGCCGGCCACCTCCAACTGTTCCTGGAGGTCGACGGCGGCATCAACGCCGACACCATCGAGCAGGCCGCCGAGGCCGGCGCCGACGTCTTCGTCGCGGGCTCGGCCGTCTACGGCGCCGACGACCCGGCCCGGGCGATCGCCGCCCTGCGGGCCCAGGCCGCGCGCGCCCGGTGAACGCCGCCGAGCAGGCAGCGATGGCCCGGGCCCGGGAGCTGGGGCTGCGGGTGCTGGGCACCACCAGCCCGAACCCGCCGGTCGGTGCCGTGGTGCTGGACGCCGCCGGTGCCGTCGTGGGGGAGGGGGCGACCTCCCCGCCGGGTGGCCCGCACGCCGAGGTGCACGCCCTGGCCTCGGCGGGAGAGCGCGCCCGCGGGGGCACCGCCGTCGTCACCCTGGAGCCGTGCGCGCACACCGGCCGCACCGGGCCGTGCGCCGACGCGCTGATCGCCGCGGGGGTCGCGCGGGTCGTCGTCGCCGTCCCCGAGCCCACCCGGCTGGCCACCGGCGGCGCCGGCCGGCTGCGCGCGGCCGGGGTCGACGTCGAGCTGGGTGCCGAGCAGGCCGCCGCCGCCGAGGGTGCGCTGGCCGGCTGGCTGACCGGGGTGCACGAGCACCGGCCGCAGGTGGTCTGGAAGGTCGCCACCACCCTCGACGGGCGGGTCGCCGCCGCCGACGGCACCAGTCGCTGGATCACCGGGCCCGAGGCGCGCGCCGCCGTGCACGCGCTGCGGGCCACCTGTGACGCGGTGCTCGTCGGGTCCGGGACGGCGCTCGCCGACGACCCGCAGCTCACCGTCCGCGACGCCGAGGGCCGGACCGCCGACCGGCAGCCGCTGCGGGTGGTGCTGGACCGCCGCGGCCGGGTGCCGGCCACCGCCCGGGTGCACGACGCCGCCGCGCCCACGCTGGTCAGCCGGGCCGCCACCCCGGCCGCGCTGCTGGCCGAGCTGTTCGACTCCGACGTCCGCCGGGTGCTGCTGGAGGGCGGCCCGACGCTGGCCGCCGCCTTCCTCGCCGCCGGCCTGGTCGACGAGGCCGTGGTGCACGTCGCACCCACCCTGCTCGGGGCCGGCGCCGCCATGGTGGGCGGGCTGGGAATCAGCACGATCACCGACGCGCTGCACCTGCAGGTCACCGACGTCACCCGCATGGGCGGGGACGTGCAGATCCGGTTGCGGCCCACCCGGCACACTGGGTGGACAGCGTCGACCGGCGGAGGGAGCTGAGGTGTTCACCGGCATCGTGGAAGAGCTCGGCACCCTGGTCGTGCGCGAGGACGGCGCGGACAGCGCGGTGCTGCGCATCCGGGCCCGCAAGGCACTGGAGGACGTCGCGCTGGGCGACTCGATCGCGGTCAACGGCGTCTGCCTGACCGTCACCGGCGTCGAGCCCGGGCCCGACGGCACGCGCGTGTGGAGCACTGACGTGATGGCCGAGACGCTCCGCCGCAGCAGCCTCGGTGCCACCGGCTCCGGCGACCGGGTCAACCTGGAGCGCGCCGTCACCCCGCAGACCCGGCTGGGCGGCCACATCGTGCAGGGCCACGTCGACGGCGTGGGCACCGTGGTCTCCCGCACCCCCGGCGACGACTGGGAGGTCGTGCGGATCGCCGTCCCGGCCGAGCTGGCCCGCTACGTCGTCGAGAAGGGCTCGATCACCGTCGACGGCGTCTCGCTGACCGTGAGCGCGCTCGCCGACTCACCCGAGCCCTGGTTCGAGGTCAGCCTCATCCCGACCACCCTGCGCGAGACCACCCTGGGCGACCGAGCCCCCGGTGACCCGGTCAACCTGGAGGTGGACGTCATCGCCAAGTACGTCGAACGACTGTTGGGAGCACGACGATGACCGCCTTCCGGCTGGACTCGGTGGAGAGCGCGATCGCGGCGGTCAAGAGCGGCCGGCCGGTCGTCGTCATCGACGACGAGGACCGCGAGAACGAGGGCGACCTGATCTTCGCCTCGGAGCTCGCCACCCCCGAGCTGGTGGCCTTCATGGTCCGGTACACCTCGGGCTACATCTGCGTGGCGGTCACCGAGGAGGACGCCGACCGGCTCGACCTGCCCCCGATGTTCCGGGTGAACCAGGACCGCCGCGGCACCGCCTACACCGTCACGGTCGACGCCCGGGAGGGCGTCACCACCGGCATCTCCGCCTCCGACCGGGCGCACACCATCCGCACCCTGGCCGCCGCCGACACCGGCTCCGCCGACCTGGCCCGCCCCGGGCACGTGGTGCCGCTGCGCGCCAAGGACGGCGGCGTGCTGCGCCGCCCCGGCCACACCGAGGCCGCCGTCGACCTCGCCGTCCTGGCCGGGCTGCGCCCCTCGGGGACGCTGTGCGAGGTGGTCAGCGAGAAGGACCCGATCGGCATGGCCCGCGGTGAGGAACTGCGCGTCTTCGCCGACGAGCACGACCTGGTGATGGTCTCCATCGCCGACCTGATCGCCTACCGCAAGCGCTTCGACAAGCTCGTGGAGCGGGTCGCCGAGGCCCGGGTGCCGCTGCGCGCCGGGGAGTTCACCGCGGTCGGCTACCGCAGCTCCTACGACGAGCGCGAGCACGTGGCCTTCGTCTACGGCGACATCACCGCCAACGACGGTGAGGACGTCCTGGTGCGGGTGCACTCCGAGTGCCTGACCGGCGACGTGTTCGGCTCGCTGCGCTGCGACTGCGGCCCGCAGTTGGACGCCGCGCTCGCCGCCGTCGCCCAGGAGGGCCGCGGCGTCGTCCTCTACATCCGCGGGCACGAGGGCCGGGGCATCGGCCTGCTGCACAAGCTGCAGGCCTACCAGTTGCAGGACACCGGCGTGGACACCGTCGACGCCAACCTCGACCTGGGGCTGCCCGCCGACGCCCGCGACTACGGCACCGGTGCGCAGATCCTGGTCGACCTCGGCATCCACACCATGCGCCTGCTCACCAACAACCCGGCCAAGCGCGCCGGGCTGGAGGGCTACGGCCTCAAGATCACCGGCCGGGTGGCGCTGCCCAGCAACGTCACCGTCGACAACGTCGGCTACCTGCGCACCAAGCGGGACCGGATGGGGCACCTGCTGGAGATCATCGAGCCCGACGGCCCCGACACCGGCGGGCAGCCGCCCGCGCCGGGGCGGCGCGCCGACGAGCAGCCGATGTGACCGGGTCGCGACCCGTCCCACGGCACACTGCACCGTCCCAACTGACGACGAACAGCACCGAGGAGAACTCATGAGCGGGTCCGGAGCACCGGGGCAGGAGCCGATCGACGCCGCGGGACTGACCCTGGGCATCGTGGCGACCACCTGGCACGGCGACATCACCGAGTCGCTGCTGCAGCGGTCGATCGCCTGCGCGAAGGCCGCCGGCATCGCGGAGCCGACCGTCGTCCGGGTGCCCGGCGCCATCGAGCTGCCCGTGGTCGCCCAGGCCCTGGCCGCCACCCACGACGCGGTCGTGGCGCTGGGGGTCGTCGTCCGCGGCGGCACGCCGCACTTCGAGTACGTCTGCGACTCCTTCACCGCCGGCCTCACCCGGGTGTCGCTGGACTCCGGCAAGCCGGTCGGCAACGGCGTCCTCACCACCGAGGGCGAGCAGCAGGCCCGCGACCGCGCGGGCATGGACGACTCCGGCGAGGACAAGGGCTGGGAGGCCACCGCCGCGGCGCTGCAGACCGCCCTGGTGCTGCGCGAGCTGCGCAGCCCGAAGCAGAGCACCGGTTTCGTGGTCGGCCCGGCATGAAGACGTTCGACCAGCTGTTCGCCGAGCTGAGCGAGAAGGTCGAGGCCGGCGACCCGGCCTCGGGCACGGTCACCGCCGTGCGGGACGGCGTGCACGCCGCCGGCAAGAAGGTCGTGGAAGAGGCGGCCGAGTCCTGGATGGCCGCCGAGCACGAGGGCGCCGAGCGGACGGCGGAGGAGATCAGCCAGCTCCTCTACCGGGTGCAGGTGCTCATGCTGGCCCGCGGGCTCGGCCTGGACGACGTCTACGCTCACCTCTAAAAGTCGAAGGACCCCGTCCTCCTCACCCCTCGCAAGCTCGGGGCGAGCCTCTGGACGGGGCCGGGGCCGATCAACCACTGTTCGAGGAGTTCGTGTCGTGCTGCGCGTTGCCGTGCCCAACAAGGGTGTCCTCAGCGAGCCGGCGGCGGCGATGCTCGCCGAGAGCGGGTACCGGCAGCGGCGCACCACCAGTGAGCTGGCGGTCTACGACCCCGAGAACGACACCGAGTTCTTCTACCTGCGGCCGCGGGACATCGCGATCTACGTCGCGGCCGGCACGCTGGACGTCGGCATCACCGGCCGGGACATGCTGCTGGAGACGACGCCGCCCGAGGGTGGGGACGTGGCGGCCGAGGTGATGCCGCTGGGCTTCGGCCGGTCGTCGTTCCGTTTCGCCAGCCCGGCGGAGTCCCCGGTCGACGAGGTGGCGAAGCTGGAGGGCAAGCGGATCGCGACCGCCTACCCGGGGCTGCTGCAGCGCTTCCTGGACGAGACGGGCATGAAGGCCGCCGTCGTCAAGCTCGACGGCGCCGTGGAGACCGCCTGCCGGCTCGGCGTCGCCGACGCCGTCTGCGACGTGGTGGAGACCGGGACGACGCTGCGTGCGGCCGGTCTGCGCATCATCGGCGACCCGGTGCTGGCCAGCGAGGCCGTCCTGGTCGGCCGGGCCGGCGCCGATGAGGTGCCCGCCGTGGCCCAGCTGCGCCGCCGGCTGCAGGGCGTCCTGGTCGCCCGGCGCTACGTGATGCTCGACTACGACTGCCCCAACGACCTGCTGGCCCAGGCCACCGCCCGCACCCCGGGGCTCGAGGGCCCCACGGTCAGCCCGCTGCAGACGCCGGGCTGGTCGGCCGTGCGGGCGATGGTCCTCAAGGACGACACCAACCGGGTGATGGACGAGCTCTGGGAGCTCGGCGCGCGGGCGATCCTGGTCACCAGCATCGCCGCCTCCCGGATCTAGCCCGGGCACACTGGCGGGCATGCACCGCGTCGTCCTCTCGTGCCTGGTCGTCCCGCTGATGCTGCTCGCCGCCTGCGGCGCCGACGGCGGCACCGGTACGGCGGCGGGCTCCTCGACGCCACCCTCGACGAGTCCCGCGGCCGAGCCGACCGCGTCCGACCCGGCGACCGATCCCGGCTCCGGGGGCATCAGCCGCGCCGACAACGACCTGGTGATCGAGTACGACCCCGGAGAGGGTGCGCCGGTGGAGCGCTACACGCTCACCTGCGCCGGCTCCGTCGAGGGCGACCTCCCCGACTCCGAGGCCGCCTGCCAGCACCTGGACGGCCTCGAGGACCCCTTCGCCCCGGTGCCGGACGACGCGATCTGCACCCAGCAGTTCGGCGGACCCCAGACGGCACACGTCACCGGCCTGTGGCGCGGCGACCCGGTCGACCTCCAGCTCTCCCGGACCGACGGCTGCCGGATCTCGCAGTGGGACCGGCTCGGGCCGCTCCTCCCGGGCCCGGCCCGCTGACCGGTCGGACCCCGGCCGGGCTCAGCGCGGGCGGCTGGTCCGGTCGACGAGGTCGATGGCGGTGCACAGTCCCAGCGCCATCGCCCGCCCACTGGTCGAGCCGGTGGTCAGCAGCGTGGCGATCGCCGGTGCGAGCGCACCGTGCCCGACCAGTCCCCGCAGCACGGCCGCGAACTCGCCACTGACCCGCCCGGCGGCCGCGTGCCGCAGCAGCGCCCGGGACAGCTCGGTGGTGCGCCCGGCGGCCAGCCCGGTCACGCCGGCGCCGAACCGCTCGGCGGCGGGGTGCCCCAGCAGCACCAGCCCGGCGGTGACGCCGGCGAGGACGTCGTCCCCGGCGGGAGTCAGGCCCGGGCCCAGGCCGATCAACCGGGTGGCGGTGCGCAGCGCGGCGTCGACGTCGGCGCGGCGGACGGCGCCGCGCAGCGCGGCGAGCGGACCGCTGGGCCCGCTGGGCAGGCCGGGGAGGACGAACGCGCTGTGCGGCACGCCCTCGCCGTAGAGCGCCGAACGCAGCTGGCGGACCCCCTCGGGGAGCAGCGCCGGACGCGCGGTGGGGAGCTTGGGGCGGGGGTCCCACCACGCGGCGGCGCTGACGGTCAGGTCCCCGACGGTCAGCCGGCCGCCGCCCAGTCGGGCGGGGGCGCCGCTGGGGACCGAGACCAGGGGCCGGCCGTTCGAGGGCCGGAACAGCACGCAGCCCAGCGGGAGCCGGGCCGCGTCGGAGGTCAGCACGCCCACCACGTCGGGGCCCTGCGGGGTCTGCACCGTCAGGTACACCGCGGCAGGGACCGACAGCAGGACCCGCGCCGACCGGACCGGTCCACGCAGCAGGTCGGCGATCCCCGTGCTGGCCTGGGCGGGCACCGAGGTGCCGGGGGTTCGGGCGCCGGCCGCGGCGGACTCGCGTGGCAGGGGGATGGTCGGGACGCCGGCCCGGGCGGCCTGCCCGGTGTGGGTGTCGTCGTGGGTCGTGTCCCGGCCGTGGCCGCCAGTGCTCTCGTCGATGGTGCGCATGTGCCCTCCACCCGTGCGGTCGGCGGGCGACGCCTGCAGCGGGCCCGTCCCGATCTGGATCTCCCGGCCGGGACACCGAGCCGCCCGTCGATCGACGAAGCCGCCTACCATCCGAGCCGGAACACAGGACCGGGGCCCGAACCCACGTGGCGCGTCCCCCGTGCCTGTATGGCGATTGTCGCCAAGCGTGCCTTCTGCCGTCCAGAGACGTCTGACAGAATCTTGTGCAGCAGGCTCGTGCACGGTGTTTTGGGGGTACGTACAGTGACTGAACGTGATGCATCTGTGACATATGCTGCACACAGCGACCGGATGGCTACCTTCAGTGCCATCCCGGCGTCCCCCGAGCCGGTGCTCTCCCAGCTCCCGCCGTCGGACCGGACCGCGCTCCAGGACAGCATGGGCCTGACCGTCGACCAGCTCCTGCAGCTGCCGGGGCTGGCCGGCACGCTCGTCGTCGGCGGGGCCACCGGCACCCGCCGGATCGTCCGGCACGTGGCCGTCGACGGCCCGGACGACCCGCTCGCCGGTGCCGGTCCCGACCTGCTGGTCGTGCTGGGCGCCCGGTTGCCCAGCGGCGACCCGGCGCAGAGCCGTGCGCTGATCGAGCGGCTGCACCGGGCCGGCAGTGGCGCGCTCGCGTACCGCTCGGAGGCCGGCTCGGGCAACCCGGCCGGCGACGTCCCCGCCGAGCTGCTGGCCGAGGCCGACCGCCGGGGCTTCCCGGTGCTCGCGCTGCCCGCGCGTGCCCGGCTGGACGAGGTGGTCGCCGAGGTGCTCGGCGCCATCATCGACAAGCAGACCCAGGCCCTCAGCCTCGCGAACCGGATGCACAACCAGTTCATCGACGTGGCGCTGTCCGGCGGTGGGCTGTCCGAGGTCACCACGCAGGTGTCGACCTTCCTCGCCGGGGCTGCCGTGCTCGGCCTGGGCCCCGACCGCGAGGTGGCCACCCATGCCGGCCCGGCGGAGGAGGTCGCCGAGATCCGCGACTGGTTGTGGCTGCTCGACGCCGCGGCCGACGACGCGTTCGCCGACCTCACCCCCTCCCGCCGGCTGCTGGGCAACCGCGCCGACCAGGGTGTGGTCACCCCCGCGGACGTCCTGGCCGACGCCGACCTGTCGCCGGCCGACGGCATCCTGCTCGTCCCCGGGCACCACGAGCTGCCCGGCGGACTGGGGGAGTACGCGGTCGCACCGATCATGGCCGGGGACCAGCGGCACGGCTGGCTGGTCGCGGTCAACCGGCACGGCCCGATGCTGCTCGGCGCCGGCGCGGTGCTCGAGCAGGCCGCGGTCATCGCCGCGTTGTCGGAGATCCGTTCGCAGGCGGTCCACTCGGTGGAGCTGCGGTTCCAGGGCGACATGGTGCGCCGGCTGGTCGGCGGGACGTTCGCGCACACCGAGCGGGCGCTGGCCTACGCCCGTTCCTTCGGCTGGCGGCTCGACGGCCCGGTCGTCGTCCTGGTGACCGCCACGGAGACCGTGGCCGACGCCGGGGCCGACCCGACCCGGGCACTGGACGTGCTGGACCGGCTGGCCGATGGCTGGCGCGCGGCGGTGGACAGCGAGGTGGCCGGTGCGGCGGTCGCCGGGCTGGCCACGGAGATCGTCACCGTGCTCCCGCTGGACGGGCGCACCCCCGAGGAGCTCTCCAACCTGGTCGCCTCGGTGACCGCCCGGGTGAACGCCCGGCTGCGCCGGGTGGGCCGGCTGCTGGGCACCGGCATCGGCCGCCCCGCCGAGACGCTGTCGGTGCTGGGGGAGGCCTACCAGCAGTCCCAGCGGGCCCTGGTGGTCGGTCAGGAGATCCACGGCGGCCACGCGGTCACGCACTTCGACCAGCTGGGCGTCTTCCGGCTGTTGTCGCTGATCCCGGACAGCAACGAGCTGCGCTCCTACGTCGACGAGGTGCTCGGCACGCTGGCCGACTCCTCCGACCCGGACTCGGTCGACCTGCGGGAGACGCTGCGGGTGCTGCTGGAGACCAACCTCAACGTCGCGGAGTCCGCCCGCCGGCTGCACTTCCACTACAACACGATGCGCTACCGGATCGGCAAGCTGGAGCGGCAGCTCGGCCCCTTCACCACCGACCCCACGCTGCGACTGAACCTGCTGCTCGCGCTGCACGCCTCGCGCATCCGCGGACTGGACCAGCCGCACCGGCCGCCGGTGGAGAGCGTGGTCGCCGCAGTCCTGGACGACGGGCTCGAGTCGCTGGTCTGAGGCGGACGCGCGTCCGCACTGTTACGGCCGTGTTCACCCCGGCGCTCCGTGATGGGAACGTGTTCAGGACCCCCTGGTGTGATCCACGGACTTCTGCCACTGTCCGGTACCTCAGCGCTGAGCTACTTGCTCGGCGGAGGTGCGAGGAGGACTGATGGCGCTCGGCTGGAAGCTCTACGGGGACGGGAAGACCCCGCCGCTGGGTGAGGCGGTGGCGCCCGACGAACGACTGTCGTGGCCGTTGACCATCGGCATCGGCGCCCAGCACGTGGTGGCGATGTTCGGGGCCACGTTCGTGTTCCCGCTGATCATGGGGCTGGACGCCAATCTGGCGATCATGATGAGCGGCATCGCGACGATCATCTTCCTGCTGATCGTCAAGGGGCAGGTGCCCAGCTACCTGGGCACCTCGGCGGCCTTCGTCGGGGGCGTGGTGGCCGTTCGGGCCAACGGCGGGGACAGCGGCGACGTCGTCGGCGCGATCCTGGTCTCCGGCGTCGTGCTGGCCCTGGTGGGCGTGCTGATCCAGGTGCTGGGTGCGCGCGCGGTCAACGCCGTGCTGCCGCCGGCGGTGACCGGCGCGGTCATCATCATCATCGGGTTCAACCTGGCCCCGGTGGTCGCGAACACCTACTGGCCGCAGGACCAGTGGGTCGGCTTCGCCACGATGGTCTTCGTCATCGTCGCCTCGCTGTTGCTGCGGGGCTTCCTCGCCCGCATCTCGATCCTGCTCGGCCTGGTGTTCGGCTACCTGCTCTCGCTCCTGCTCGACGTCACCGCCGGGCCGATCACCTCTCCCGACGGAACCGGTGCGATCAGCACCCGGGACCGGATCAACTTCGGCGCCGTCGGTGAGGCCGACTGGATCGGACTGCCGGAGTTCACCGCGCCGAGCTTCTCGCTGAACTTCAGCTTGCTGGTGCTGCCGGCGATCATCGCGCTCATCGCTGAGAACGCCGGTCACGTCAAGGCGGTCGCGGCGATGACCGAGCGGGACCTGGACCCGGTCATGGGTCGGGCGATCTTCGCCGACGGCGTCGCCACCGTCGTCGCCACCTCGGTCGGTGGCTCGCCGACCACGACCTACGCGGAGAACATCGGCGTCATGGCCGCCACCCGGGTCTACTCGACCGCGGCCTATTACGTCGCCGCGATCGTCGCCATCCTGTTGGGGCTGTGCCCGAAGTTCGGCGCCCTGGTCAACATCATCCCCGGCGGCGTCCTCGGCGGGATCACGGTCATCCTCTACGGGATGATCGGCCTGCTCGGCGCCAAGATCTGGAAGGAGAACCGGGTCGACTTCGCCAACCCGATCAACCTCGTGCCGCTGGCCGCCGGGATCATCATCGGTATCGGCAATGTCACGCTGACCTTCTCCGACGAGTTCGCCCTCGGCGGCATCGCGCTGGGCTCGATCGTCGCGGTCGTCGGCTGGCACGTGGCCCGGGTGCTGGCCCCGAGCGAGATGAAGGCCGCGCTGGACGCCGAGACCGGCTTCGCGGCCGGCAGCGGCCCGGCGCTGGGTGCCAGCGGTGGCCACCGGGTCGGCCCCGGGGGTGCCGACCCCTCCGACGTCGACCGGATCAACCCGACCCGCTGACCGTCCCGCCGGCCCGGCCCCGTCCAGGGGGCCGGGCCGGCGCTGTCGCAGGCCGCGCGCCCGATGCCCTCGTGCCTGCGCGCGTGGAGCGGCGGCAGTCGGGGCACTGGCGCTCCGGGGCCGCACCGGTCGGCCCGGGAGAGAGGGACGCATGACCGAGCACAGCCGGCCGCTGCAGGGAAAGGTCGCCCTGGTCACCGGGGCGTCGTCGGGGATCGGGGAGGCCACCGCGATCGCGCTGGCCGAGGCGGGGGCGGCGGTCGCCATCGGCGCCCGGCGCAAGGACCGGCTCGACGCGCTGGCCACGAAGCTGCGCGACGACGGTGCCCGGGTGCTGCAGCTGGACCTCGACGTCACCGACGAGCGGGCCTGCACCGCGGCGGTGGCCCGGACCCGGGAGGAGCTGGGCGGGCTGGACGTCCTGGTCAACAACGCCGGGGTGATGCTGCTGGGCACCATCGTCGGCGCCGATCCGGAGGACTGGCGCCGGATGATCGACACCAACGTGCTGGGCGTGATGTACATGACCCACGCCGCGATCGAGGGCATGGTCGAGCAGGGGTCGGGCGACGTCGTGAACATGTCCAGCGTCGCCGGCCGGACCGCCCGCAAGGGCGCCGGGGTCTACAACGCCAGCAAGTGGGCGGTGAACGCCTTCAGCGAGTCGCTGCGCCAGGAGGTCACTGGCCGCGGCGTGCGGATCAGCCTGGTCGAGCCGGGCGCGGTGGCCACCGAGCTGACCGATCACATCACCCAGCCCGAGGCGAAGCGGGCGTCGCAGGAGATGGCGGCGGGGATGACCCGGCTGCAGGCCGAGGACATCGCCCGGGCGGTGCTCTACGTGGTCAGCCAGCCGAGCCACGTCGCGGTCAACGAGGTGCTGGTGCGCCCCACCGACCAGGAGCGCTGACGACCACCGGCGCTGGGCCGACGACCCGTGGGGTCAGCCGGCCTCGAGCACCCGCTTCAGGGCCTCGAGGTCGGCGGCCACCGCTGTGGTGTCGGCGTCGAACTCCTCCGCCGTGGCGCTGCCCGCCCGGCGGAGGGTGAAGACGACCTCGCTGCCGGCGCCGTCGGCGAGCACCCGCACCGGGTTGGTGGTGGTCGTGCCGTCGGGCAGGACGACGTCGTGGTCGAGCACCCCGTACTCGTTGACCGGCACGAACCGCACGAGCACGCGGCCCATCGGGGAGTCCGCCACCCACTCGCCGCGCTCCCGCCGGATGCCGCTGGCCAGGCCGGTGGCCCACAGCGGCAGGTGGGCCGGGTCGCGGACCCAGGCGTAGACCTCAGCGGCGGGCCGGTCGATGGAGACGGTGAGGTGCCGGGACTCGCTCATGCCGGCATCGTGCCAGCCGCGGACTGGCATCGGAGGGGTGCCCTGCGACACGCTGCCCAGCGTCGACCCCACCTCGGCGCGCACCGGACCTGCGGAGACGGACGACGACCCCCGCTGTGCCCAGGCGCTGGCCAGGGCCGGACGGGCGCCGGGCACCAGAGCACGACCACGGCTGCTCACCTGGTCGTGGGTGCTGGCGCTCATGGTGCTGGCGCTGGCCGGCGCGCTGCTCGTGGCGGTGCTGTCCACGGACGCACTGGTGCCCGAGCCCGGACCGTCCGGCGGCTGGGAGGCGGCCGGTCTCGTCGTCCAGGGCGCCGGCCTGGCGGTGATGGTCGGCTACGGGTTCGTCGCGTGGCGGACCGGGCTGTTCCAGGCCGCGTGGTGGCAGCCGATCGCCGTGCTCAGCTGGGCACAGCGACGCAGCCTGCTCGCCCAGGTCCGCGGGCGGGCGGCGGCCGACCCGGCGCGGCTGTCGCTGGCCAGGGCGCAGGCCCGACGGCTGTTGCTGCAGCGCGACCAGCTCCTGCTGCTCGTCGGCGTCGTAGTGCAGCAACTGGGGCGCGCGATCGGTGAACCCACGCCGTCGACCGTGGTCTTCACGGCGGTCGCGACGGTCGTGCTCCTGGCCGTGGCCGGGCTGATGTGGCGGGAGGCCAGGCGGGCGGAGCGGTTCCTCGCCGACCACCCGGACCCCGGGGCCCGGGTCTGACCGCGTCGATCCGGCCATCGTCCGGGACGGGACAGCCAATGCGGGTGCGACGACCGGAAACCGCCGGATCCCGTCGGCGGCGCCCCCTACCGTCCGGTGCGTGTCCAGCCCCGTCCCGCGCGAACCGCTCACCCTGCTCGCCGTCACCGTCACCGTCCTGGCCTGGGCGTCGGCGTTCATCGGCATCCGCGCGGTCGGCGAGGACCTCTCGCCCGGGGCCCTGGCGCTCGGCCGGCTGGTCGTCGGCACCGCCGTCCTGGGGGCGCTGCTCGCCCGGCGCGGCTGGGTGGCCCCGACGGCGGGGGAGTGGCGGCTGCTCGCCGTGTGCGGGATCGGCTGGTTCGGCATCTACAACCTGGCGCTCAACGCCGCCGAGCAGCACCTGGACGCCGGCACCACGGCGATGCTGGTCAACATCGGCCCGGTGCTGATCGCGGTCTTCGCCGGCCTGCTGCTGGGCGAGGGCTTCCCGCGCTGGCTGGTCATCGGCCTGGGCGTGGCCTTCTGCGGGGTGCTGCTGATCGGCTTCGCCACCCGTGACGCCGGGGCCGACCTGCTGGGCGTCGTCCTGTGCGTGGTCGCGGCGGTCACCTACGCCGCGGGCGTGGTGGCGCAGAAGCCGCTGCTGCGCCGGCTGCCCGCCCTGCAGGTCACCTTCACCGCCTGCGCGATGGGGGCGGTGTGCTGCCTGCCCTGGGCCGGGGTGCTCGTCGACGAGCTGGGCACCGCGCCCGCGTCCTCGATCGCCGGCACCGTCTACCTCGGCGCGGTGCCGACCGCACTGGCGTTCAGCACCTGGGCGTACGCGCTGCGCCGGATGGACGCCGGCCGGCTGGGTGCGACCACCTACCTGGTGCCGCCGATCGTCGTGCTGCTGGGCTGGGTGCTGCTGGACGAGGTGCCCCCGGCGCTCGCCGTCGTCGGGGGCGGGGTGTGTCTGCTGGGCGTGGCCCTCTCCCGACGGCGCACCCGGGTGCGCCGGCCGGTGCCGGTGCCGCAGGAGGCCGGGACCTCGACGGTCTGAACGGCTCCGTCCGGCGGGTGAGCCGCGGTCGTCGACGGGGAGTCGCCGAGCTCTCACGCGTCGTCGCACGGACCAACGGTGGGCGGGACGCAGACTCTCGGTGAGCGGTCGTGCCGCCCCGTCCCGTTGACGGGGAGACGACCGGGCCGAGGAGAGGAGTCCGTGGCCGGGATGACGCACGTGTTCCCGGGTGACCTGCTCCCGGAGGGGCTGACCCCCGAGGTGCTCGCGCTCGTGCTGGTCGCCGCACTGGCAGCCGGGTGGATCGACGCCGTCGTCGGTGGCGGCGGCCTCCTGCAGCTGCCCGCGTTGTTGCTGGTCCCGGGGATGAGCCCGGTCCAGGCCCTCGCGACCAACAAACTGGCCTCCATCTTCGGCACCACGACGAGCGCCGTCACCTACTACCGCCGCGTGCACCCCGACCTGCGGACCGCCTTCCCGATGGCGGGGGTCGCTCTGGTGTGCAGCTTCGCGGGGGCCTCGGTGGCCGCAGCGCTGCCGGCCAGCGTGTTCAAACCGGTCATCGTGGTCGCGCTCATCGCGATCGCGGCGTTCACCGTGCTGCGTCCCTCCCTCGGGGAGGTGACCGCGTTGCGCCACAGCGGGCGTCGCCACCACGGCGTCGCCGCCGCCACGGGCGCCGGGATCGGGTTCTACGACGGCATCCTCGGTCCGGGCACCGGGTCGTTCCTCGTGTTCGCCATGGTCTCGCTGCTGGGGTACGACTTCCTCAACGCCAGCGCCAAGGCCAAGATCGTCAACGTCGCCACCAACCTGGGGGCCCTGCTCTTCTTCGCACCCTACGGCGCCGTCTTCTGGGGTCTGGGTCTCCTCCTCGGTGCGGCCAACACGTTCGGGGCGTACCTGGGTGCGCGGACGGCGACCGCCCGGGGCAGCCGCTTCATCAGGGTCGTCTTCCTGGTCGTCGTCACCGCGTTGATCGGCCGGGTCGGCTGGGACGTCTGGACGGAGAACCTGCGGCCCCTCCTCAGCTGAGACCGCTGCGTCCACGGACGCCGGGCAGCGCGTCCACCACCGCGTCGAGCGCGCCGGGCACCAGGGCGAAGTAGGCCCAGACCCCGCGCTTGTCGCGGGTGAGGAAGCCGGCGTCCACCAGCACCTTGAGGTGGTGGGACACGGTCGGCTGGGCCAGGCCCAGCGGCTCGGTGAGGTCGCAGACGCAGACCTCGCGGCCCTCGTTGCCGGCCACCAGGGCGAGCACCCGGAGCCGCGCGGGGTCCGCCAGCGCCTTGAGCGTGCGGGCCAGGTCGGCGGCCTGCTCGGCGCTCATCGCGCCGGCGAGCTCGGCAGGGGAGCACCCGGGCGCACCCGTGTCGACCAGCTCCAGGGTGGGGCGGTCCGCCGTTCGACTGGTGTTCACCCGGCCAGTATCGACACGGCATTGACGTCTGTCGATAGGTCAGGCATCGTCTTGCACCGATAGACCGACATCGATACACGACGCCCCGCTCGCGGGGCCGAGGAGCAGCCCACCCCCATGAGCGATCTCGCCGCGGAGACCCCCCGCTCCGGCACCGACCTCGAGACACCGGTGCTGGCCCGGTTGTCGACCCTGGACCGCTTCCTGCCGGTGTGGATCGTCGCCGCGATGGTCCTCGGGCTGCTGCTCGGCCGGTTCGTCCCCGGGCTGGACGACGCCCTGGACGCCGTCCGGATCGGTGAGGTGAGCCTGCCGATCGCCATCGGGCTGCTGCTGATGATGTACCCGGTGCTGGCCAAGGTCCGCTACTCCGAGCTCGACCGGGTCACCGGTGACCGCAAGCTCCTCGGCGCCTCGCTGGTGCTGAACTGGCTGGTCGGCCCGGCGCTGATGTTCGCGCTGGCCTGGCTGCTGCTGCCCGACCTGCCCGAGTACCGCACCGGGCTGATCATCGTGGGCCTGGCCCGCTGCATCGCCATGGTGCTGATCTGGAACGACCTGTCCTGCGGTGACCGCGAGGCCGGCGCCGTCCTGGTGGCGATCAACTCGGTCTTCCAGATCCTCGCCTTCGCCGTCCTCGGCTGGTTCTACCTCCAGGTGCTGCCCGGCTGGCTGGGGCTGTCGACCACGTCGGCGGAGTTCAGCTTCTGGGCGATCGTGCTCTCGGTGCTGGTCTTCCTCGGCATCCCGCTGGTCGCCGGGTTCCTGACCCGCACGGTCGGCGAGCGCGCCAAGGGCCGCGACTGGTACGAGGGGAGCTTCCTGCCGAAGATAGGTCCGGTCGCCCTCTACGGCCTACTGTTCACCATCGTCATGCTCTTCGCCCTCCAGGGCGACGCGATCACCTCGAACCCGTGGGACGTCGCCCGGATCGCGCTGCCGCTGCTGGCCTACTTCGCGCTGATGTTCGGTGGGTCGTTCCTGCTCGGCATGCGGCTGGGGCTGGGCTACGCCAAGACCGCGACCCTGGCCTTCACCGCGGCCGGCAACAACTTCGAGCTCGCCATCGCGGTGGCGATCGGCACCTTCGGGGTCACCTCCGGGCAGGCCCTGGCCGGCGTCGTCGGACCGCTGATCGAGGTCCCGGTGCTGGTCGGCCTGGTCTACGTCTCGCTCTGGGCCGCCCGGCGCTGGTTCCCCGGCGACCCCACCGTCCCGGCGCGCAGCAACGAGGGAGTGTCCCGATGACCGCAACGCCCCGTTTCGCAGGACTGCTGGACCCCCAGGTGGTGCTCCGGCGGCACGTCGAGGACCTGTCGGCCCGGTTCGCCGGCATGGTCAGCGCGGAGACCGTCGAGCGGATGGTCTTCGAGTCCTACGCCGCCCTGGGGCGCACCGCCCTGGTCAAGACGCACCTGCCGGTGCTCACCTGCCGCTTCGCCACCGAGCGGCTCACGGCCCTGGCCCAGGCCAAGGGAGCGCTGGCCAAGGAGGCGCCCGAGGTCCTGTTCGTCTGCGTGCAGAACGCCGGTCGTTCGCAGCTGGCTGCGGCGATGGTGGAGCACCTGTCCGAGGGGCGCGTGCACGTCCGGTCGGCGGGCTCGATGCCCGCCGACCAGGTCGACCCGGTCGTGCTCGAGGTGCTGGAGGCTCGCGGCATGACGGTGACCGACGCCTTCCCCAAGCCGCTGACCGACGACGTCGTCCAGGCCGCGGACGTGGTGATCACCATGGGCTGCGGGGACGCTTGCCCGGTCTACCCGGGCAAGCGGTACCTGGACTGGAACGTGGCCGACCCCGCCGGCCAGCCGCCGGCCGCGGTCGAGGCGATCGCCGCCGACGTCGAGGGGCGGGTGCGGGGGCTGCTCGCCGAGCTCGGCGCATGAGCCGCCGTCTGGTCGTCATCGGCGGCAGCGACGCCGGCATCTCCGCCGGGCTGCGGGCCCGCGAGGTCGACCCGACCGCCGAGGTCACCGTCGTGGTGGCCGACGCGTACCCCAACTTCTCCATCTGCGGGATCCCGTACCTGGTGTCCGGGGACGTGCAGCCCTGGCAGTCCCTGGCCCACCGCAGCCACGCCGACCTCGAGGCGGCCGGGCTGACCCTGCGGGTCGACACCCGCGCCACCGCCATCGATGTCGCGGGTCAGCAGATCACCGTGACCGGCCCGGAAGGCGCACCGGAACAGCTGGACTACGACGAGCTCGTCGTGGGCACCGGCGCCGTCCCGGCCGTGCCGCGGATGACCGGGCTCGGCGGACCGAACGGTCTCGGGCCGGACGACGGCGTCCACCTGCTGCACACCATCGACGACACCCATGCCCTGCTGGCCGGTCTGACCGGTCGCAGGGTGCACTCGGTGCTGATCGTGGGCGCCGGCTACATCGGGGTGGAGATGGCGGAGGCGTTCGTCGCCCGGGGCATCACCACCACCGTGGCCCAGCGCCCCGCCGAGGTGCTGGCCACCGTGGATGCCGCGTTGGGTGCCCTGGTCCGCAACGAGCTGGAGGGCCACGGGGTCGAGGTGCTCACCGGCACCGGCGTCACCGGGCTGGCCCGCACCGCCAACGCCCGGATCGCGGTCTCCGGGGACGGGTTGGACCGGACCTTCGACCTGGTGCTCGTCGTGACCGGGGTCCGCCCGGACGTGCAGCTGCTGGTCGACGCGGGGGCACGGACCGGTGCCGGTGGTGCGGTGCTTGTGGACGAGACGATGGCCACCGGGCTGCCGCACGTCTGGGCGGCCGGGGACTGCGTGGTCACCCACCACCGGTTGATGGGCGTCACCTACCTGCCGCTGGGCACCACGGCCCACAAGCAGGGCCGGGTCGCCGGGGCCAACGCCGTCGGCGGGCACGCCCGCTTCGCCGGCAGCGTCGGCACCCAGGTGGTGAAGGTCTTCGACCTGGTCGTCGCCCGCACCGGTCTGCGCGAGCACGAGGCACGGACCGCCGGGTTCCGCCCGGTCACCACCCAGTCGCGCCCGGACGACCACAAGGCCTACTACCCGGGCGCCCAGCCCCTCACGGTCCGGGTCACCGCCGACGCCGGCACCGGCCGGCTGCTCGGCGCCCAGCTGGTCGGGCGGCTGGGCAGCGAGGTCGCCAAGCGCGCCGACGTCTTCGCCACCGCGCTCTTCCACGCGATGACGGTGGAGGGCCTGGCCGACCTGGACCTGGCCTACACCCCGCCGTTGGGCTCACCCTGGGACGCGGTCCAGCTGGCCGCCCAGGCCTGGAGCTCCGAACACCGACCCCCCGCCCGCGCCGCACGATCGGCGGCGCTGGCGTGACCATCCGCACGACCGAGGAGAACCCCGTGAACGACCGCCCCAGCGTCCTGTTCGTCTGCGTGCACAACGCCGGCCGCTCCCAGATGGCCGCCGGGTGGCTGCGCCACTTGGCCGGCGACGCCGTCGAGGTGCGTTCGGCCGGCTCGGTGCCCGGCGACCAGGTGAACCCGTCCGCGGTCGCGGCGATGGCGGAGGTCGGCATCGACATCTCCGACCAGCGGCCCAAGGTGCTGACCACCGACGCCGTCGAGGCCTCCGACGTCGTCATCACCATGGGTTGCGGGGACGCCTGCCCGGTCTTCCCCGGCAAGCGGTACCTCGACTGGGCCTTGGAGGACCCGGCCGGCAAGGGGGTCGAGTCGGTGCGCCCCATCCGGGACGAGATCGAGGGCCGGATCCGCGGCCTGCTCGCCGAACTGCAGGCGCCCGTCACCCGATGACCGGCCGGCCCAGCGTGCTGTTCGTCTGCGCGCGCAACTCCGGGAAGTCGCAGCTGGCCGCGGCGCTGATGGCGGACCTGGCCGGGGACGCCGTCGAGGTGCGCTCCGCCGGGACGGCGCCCGGCGACGCGCTGAACGAGCAGTCGGTCCGGTCCCTGGCCGAGCTGGGCATCGACATCACCGGCGAGCACCCGAAGCCGGTCACCGAGCAGCTGGTGCGGGACGCCGACGTCGTGGTGACCCTCGGCCGGGAGGCCCGCGTCGAGCCGGTGCCCGGGACCCGCTCCGTGACCTGGGACGTCGACGAGCCCTCCACGCGCGGCATCGAGGGCATGGCCCGGATGCGGCTCGTCCGGGACGACATCGCCCGGCAGGTGCGGTCGCTGGCCGCCGAGCTCGGCGTCGGCCTGCGCCCGCGATGAGCCCGGGGCGCGACCGCGGGTGCGGACTCCGGTCAGGCGCGGGCGTCGGCGTCCTGGTCGGCCGTGAGGTGGGTGACCGGGACGTCCGTGGTCTTGCGCAGCCGGGCCGGGAGGTCGCGGCGCAACCACTTCGAGAGCCCATGCGGCAGGGTGGAGACGACGATCTCGTCGGCTGCGACGTGCTGGAGGGCCTCGCGGACCGCCTCCAGCACGTCCGGGTCACCGACCTCGCCGTCGACCGTGGCACCCAGCGTCCGGAGGTGTCCGATCGCCTGCTCGAGGCGCTGGGCGGCCACGGCATAGGCGCGGTCCGCAGGCGAGGGGCCCAGGCTCGCGTAGGCGCTGGGGCCGTCCAGCTGGTCGTCCAGCGGTGTGGCCGGGGCCACGATGTGGAACTCGTGCGGTTCGGCGGCGATGCGTTGTTCCACGGCGGCACTGAGCGTGTCGGTGGTGAGGGTCTGGTTGGCGACGATCAGGCAGTGGCGCATGCTCGTGCTCCGGTTCGGTCGGTGACCCGCAGACGCCGTCATCGTGGCGCGGATCACGGTGGTGCGCCAGGGGTGCTGGGGGACGATCTCCGCGTCCGGACCCGACTCGATCTGGGCGCGGGGGCCGGAGCCGAGCTGCAGACCGGGAACGAGGAGTCGGTGTGACCGTCGGACCAGGCCTGTCCCGCCGGCTCGGCACCGGTGACGCGGTCGTCATCGGGCTGGGGTCGATGATCGGGGCGGGCGTGTTCGCCGCCTTCGCCCCGGCCGCGCAGGCCGCCGGTGCCGGCCTGCTGATCGGGCTGGCGATCGCCGCCGTGGTCGCCTGGTGCAACGCCACCGCCTCGGCCCAGCTCGCCGCGCAGTACCCCGCCTCCGGCGGCACCTACGTCTACGGGCGGGAGCGGCTCGGGGACTGGTGGGGCTTCCTCGCCGGCTGGGGCTTCGTGATCGGGAAGACGGCCAGCTGCGCGGCGATGGCACTCACCTTCGCCGCGTACGCCGCGCCGTCCGGCTGGCAGCGCCCGGTCGCCGTGGCCGCCGTGCTCGCGCTCACCGCGACGAACTACCGGGGTGTCACCCGCACCGCCGGGCTCACCCGGGTGATCGTCACCGTCGTCCTGGTTGCGCTGACCGTCGCGGTCGCCGCGATGCTCGTCGGCGGCCCGTCGGGCGGGCCGGCCCCGGGGGACTGGGCGGTCGAGGGCGGCGTCCTGGGGGTGCTGCAGTCTGCCGGGCTGCTGTTCTTCGCCTTCGCCGGCTACGCCCGCATCGCGACCATGGGCGAGGAGGTCCGCGACCCGGCACGGACCATCCCGCGCGCCGTCCTGCTGGCCCTGGGGCTCACCGTCGCGGTCTACCTGGTGGTCGCGGTGTCGCTGTTGACGACGCTGGGCGCCGACGGCGTCGCCGCCACCGCCGAACCGCTGGCCGCCGCCGTGGCCGCCGGCAGCTGGGACTGGGCCGGGCCGGTCGTGCGCATCGGCGCGGCCGCGGCGGCGCTCGGCGCGCTGCTGGCCCTGATCGCCGGCGCCGGCCGGACCAGCCTGGCGATGGGCCGCCAGGGCGACCTGCCGCGGTACCTGGCCGCGGTGCACCCGCGCTTCTCCGTGCCGCACCGGGCCGAGGTCACCGTCGGCGTCGTCGTCTGCCTGCTCGTGCTGACCGTCGACCTGCGCGGCGCGATCGGCTTCTCCTCCTTCGGGGTGCTGCTCTACTACGCCGTCGCCAACGCGGCGGCGTTCACCCAGGACGGCGAGCACCGGCGGTTCCCCCGGGCGTTGCAGGTCCTCGGCCTGGTGGGCTGCCTGGTCCTGGTGGCGACCCTGCCGTGGCAGGCCGTGGTCGGCGGCAGCGCGGTGTTCGCCGTGGGCATCGCCTACCGGGCCACCCGGCTGCGGCTGGCGGCTCGGTGATCCCCTGAAGCGCTGCTGTCCGCCAGGAGCCGTCCGCTGAACGCAGCGGCGCCGGCCGCGACCGCCACGAGCGCGGCCAGCCCGGCGAACGTCGCCGGGTAGCTGCCCACGGACTCGGCCAGCGCGGTGCCCGCCCACGGGGCGAGTGCGGCGGCTGCGGTGATCGGGGCGGCGAACCAGCCCGACAGGGCGCCGTACCGGGCGCTGCCCCACCGGTCGGCGACGACGGTCGCCTGCAGCAGCGTGGCGGCGCCGCGCGCCGCCCCGACGAGGACGGCCAGCCCGATGAGCAGCGGGGCCGGCCCCGGGACCGCGGCCAGCAGGCCGATCGCCAGGGCGGAGGCGGCCAGGATGACGACCGTCCGCGTGGCGGGGGTGGTCCGGGCGGCGAGCGGGGCGTAGCCGATCCGGCCGAGCAGCTGGCCGGCGCCCAGCAGACCGAGCGTGGTGGCCGCCAGCGACGCCGACATCCCCCGCCCGGTGAGCAGCGGGATCAGCGTCAGGCTGGCCGCGTACATGCCGAAGGCGGTGAGCGTGAGCGCCCCGGACAGCAGCAGGAACCCGGAGCTGGACACGATCGAGCGCACCGACGCCGGGGTGCCGCCCCGGTGGTCGGGCTCCGGCGCCGGCGTCCAGGGCGGCGTGAGCGCCAGGGCGTGCAACGGGATCGTCACCACGGCCAGGACGCCGGCCAGCACCAGGTAGGTGGCCCGCCAGCTCAGCTCCTCCAGGAGCAGGCTGGTCAGCGGCGCGAAGACCGTGCTGGCGAGCCCGGCCACGAGCGTCAGCGTGGTCAGCGCCCGCACCCGGCCGGGCCCGTACCAGCGGGTGAGCGCGGCGAACCCGGCCTGGTAGAAGACCGCGGCCATGGCCACCCCGGCCACCAGCCAGGCGACGACGAACCACGCCAGGCTGGGTGCCAGCCCGATGCCCGCGGCGGCGGGGGCGGCCAGCAGCGAACCGGTGGTCATCACCCGCCGGGGGCCGGCGCGGTCCAGCCACCGCCCGACCGGGATCCCCGCCAGCGCGGAGACCACCAGCCCGGCCGAGAACGCCGCGGTGGTCGCCGACGCCGACCACCCGGTGTCGGCGGTGATCGAGGCCAGCGCGACCGGGAAGGCGTAGTACAGGACTCCCCAGCTGACCACCTCGGTGGCACACAGCGCCGGCAGCACGTGCCGGGGCGGACGCCGGTGGACGTCCGCGGAGCCGCTCATCAGTCCGCGGCGGAGGTCCCGACGGGCACCGGCTGCGGCGCCGGGCCGCAGCAGCTCGCCGGCTCCGCCTCCGCGGAC
Organism: Modestobacter sp. KNN46-3; assembly: GCF_011039295.1. Classification (NCBI taxonomy): domain Bacteria; kingdom Bacillati; phylum Actinomycetota; class Actinomycetes; order Geodermatophilales; family Geodermatophilaceae; genus Modestobacter; species Modestobacter sp. KNN46-3. Next base: position 30,049 of record NZ_JAAKGN010000044.1, read on the forward strand.
CGGCCGTGCGCGCTGCCGGTGGGGAAGCCGACGCCCGCGGTCTCGGCGGCCTCCCGAGCGCCCAGGTCGGTGCTGCACACCCCGGTCGAGGGCAGGCGCAGCTGCACGCGGTCGGCTGCCTCGAGGTCCCCGGCGAGCGCGGCGGCTATCGAGCGCACCTGCTCGTAGCCGGTGGCCAGCAGGAACGTGGGGGCGCGGCCGTAGGACTTCATGCCGACCAGGTAGAAGCCCTCGTCGGGGTGGGTGAGCTCGCGGTGCCCGTGCGGGGGCACGGTGCCGCAGGAGTGGAAGTCGGGGTCGATCAGCGGAGCGAGCTGGGTCGGTGCCTCCACGCCCGGGTCCAGGGACAGCCGCACCTCCCGCAGCACGTCCAGGTCGGGGCGGAAGCCGGTGGCGGCGGCCAGCGCGTCGACCTGCAGGTCGACCGCGGCGCCGTCCCGGCCGGTGCCGGTCACCCGGAGCCGGCCGTCGCCGGTCGGTGCCACCTCGGTCAGCGTGACCTCGCGGTGCAGCTCGACGTGCCCGGCCCGGACGGCGGCCTTCAGGGTCGAGCCGAGCAGCCCGCGGGCGGGCAGCCCGTCGGAGTCCCCGCCGCCGTAGAGCCGGGCGGGGGAGCGGCCCCGGATCGCCCAGCTGATCTGCGTGCCGGGCGCGCTGCCCTGCAGCTCGACCAGCGCCAGCAGCGTGTTCGCCGCCGAGTGCCCCATGCCGATCACCAGGGTGTGCTTCCCGACGAACCGGGCCCGGTCCCGGCCGAGCACGTCCGGCAGCGGACCGACCAGCCAGTCACCGGCCTGCTCCTCACCGATCGCGGGGAGACCGGCAGCGCCCAGGGGGTTGCGCTGCCCCCAGGTGCCGGAGGCGTCGACGACCGCACGCGCGGTCAGGTCCTGCACCCGGCCGGTGCGCGGCCCCTCGGCCAGCAGCAGGAGCAGGTGCAGCCGGTTGGGGTCGCCGAGCGCCTTCAGCTGCGGGGCGAGCAGGCGGGCACGATCGGCGGGAGAGGTCAGCTCGTCGACGTC